>JAJQDG010000221.1:0-14949 GCA_021202305.1 Candidatus Gastranaerophilales bacterium | reverse complement strand
GTCAACTTTTACAAACGGAGTCCTTGTTCAAGTCGCATCATCGGCAGATTGTTTTGCTTCATCATTTTTACTTTTTTACTTTCATCTTGATGAAAAATTTAAACTACCTACCCTGCGACTTTTCACGCAGTTGCTCAGTCCGAAATTTGAAGAACAATTTTTCTTTTATGGTGCAGAATACTTCGCAACCTCCATTTGTAAAACTTGACATTTAGTCAACTTTTACAAACGGAGTCCTTGTTCAAGTCGCATCATCGGCAGATTGTTTTTAATTTTTAAAGCAAACTCAAGAATAAAATACATTATAATAGCGGCGGTATTCTAACGGTAATTTCTAAAAAACATGAAAAATTACCTGACGGAAAAAGCTGCCGAACAGAGCAATAGTTTAAAGCATGCCCGATGCGATTCGAACGCATGATCTTTGGCTTCGGAGACCAACGCTTTATCCTGCTAAGCTACGGGCACACTTTGCCTTATTTTAACACAAAATCATGGTTTAAGAGTTTAAATTATATATCTATTTGGGTTATATCTTTTACGCACCTGCGTAATTTTTGCAGGCTTGATATTATAAAAGAAATTTCATCTTCGCTAAAAATATCAAGCGTGGAACCGGTATTTTCTTTTAATGTTTCCCGTGCTTTCAAATAAACTTCTTTGCCCAAATCCGTTAACGAAATGTATTTAACGGGATGTGAACACCTTTGAGTTAATTTTCTTTCAATTAATCCTCTTTTTTCAAGCCCGTTTAAAATTTTTCCCATATTTGCACGATTAATCAGCATGCGGAGTGCTAAATCTCTCTGGCAGATATTTGTGCTTTCATATATAATATCAAGTGCGCTGAATTCTTCACCCGTAAATTCGACTTTTAAATTTTTTAAATGCTGTTCTGCGGCTTTTTTTATATATTTACCCGTCAGAGTTACTTCATAAAAAAGTGATTCCGTATATTTATTCAAAATCCCGTCCTTTTAAAAATCTAATTTGTTGTATAAAAAACATGTTGCATTTACAACATATATATGTTATCATACAAGCCATAGAAAACAATGAAATTTTATCATGGAATTTTGAAAATTGAAAGAACCCTTAACCATGTTTTAGTTACAGGGTATAGATCCGGAAATTTTTCTTTTAGAAAATGAGGAGTTTACACTTACTACTACCTTTCAATTCTGCTTATAACAGGGGTAGCTGAACTACCCCTTTTTATTTTGCAGTCAGTGATTTCCAGCTTATGCCGTTTGCTTTCAATATAAAATCGCAAAATTCACGCACGGCGCCCTTTCCCCCGCCATAAGAAGAAACAAATGAAACAGCTTTTTTCACGTCTTGAATGGCATCATTGGGGCAGCATGAAAGGCCGGCTTCTTTTATTATGCATAAATCAGGATAGTCATCTCCCATATATGCAACCTGCGATTTTTCTATCTTAAATTCTTCAATTATTGCTTCAAGTGCGTTTAATTTATTTTTTTGCCCCGTGAAAAGTTTCGTTATTCCGAGGGTTTTTGCGCGTTCTAATACAACGGCACTTTCTTTTGCGGTTATAATGCCCGTTAAAAAGCCTGCTTTATTTAACATTACCACCCCTTGACCGTCTTTGGCATTAAAACTTTTAACCTGTTCGCCGGATGGAAGATATATAAGCGAGCCGTCCGTCATAACGCCGTCTACGTCAAACGCTACAAACTTTATATTTTTTGCTTTTAATTTTAAAGTCAGGTCATTAATCATCGGCATTAATTATACAATAAAAAGAGGATTTTTGGATATAATTGCAATTTTTTTGAAAAGATTGTGCCGAAAAATATTCTAAAAAAAAGGAGTTTTTATGACCTCTGGTACCCTAAATCCGGCTGATAGAACCATAACAAAAAGAATTGCAAATTTTTTGTCCTCGGCGCAAAATGAATTAACAGTTAATATAAGCAGGTTAAATTTTATTGAAGCTTCAAGGACGGCGCTTTTAAATTCTGCAAAGTGTTACGCACATGACCCCTTTAAAAAAATCAACTGGATTGTTAAAGACGAAAATGTAAAAGAAATTATAATGCCGTTTAAATTAAAGAATATGGAGATTTTAACAAAATGAATGTAATTCGTGCAATATACGAAAATAAACTGGTAGGAATAATCAGAGAGAATAATGTTGATAAGGCAATTCAAATTGCAAATGCGTATATTGAAGGCGGAATTAAAATAATTGAAATGATTGCGCCGATTGAAGCAATCAAAGAAACAGCAAAAAACGATGATATTTATGTTGCCTGCGGAGGAATTATAACCCGCGAACAGGCAATTAAAGGAATAGAAGCGAATGCCAAACTTCTTGTTTCGCCCATTTTGCAGATGAGTCTGGTAAAATTATCGGGCGGGTATAATGTTCCGCTTGTTTTAACGGCAACAACTCCAAATGAAGCTTATCAGGCATGGCAGGCAAGAACCCCGCTTATTAAAATTTATCCCATAAAAGATTTGGGCGGCTCAAGATATATTGAAGAACTTCTGCGCCCTATGCACTTTTTAAATATAATGCCGACAGGCGGCATTACAACAGAAGATATAGAAAATTATATAAAAGCGGGTGCAACTGCCGTAGGACTTGGAAGAGAACTTTATCTTGATAAAAATTATGAAGAAATAAAAAGCTGCGCCAAAATTGCGGTCAATGCCGCAAAAAACGCGTGTCTTGCCGGATAGCTAGTCTGTCAGAATAAAATCTGCTTTTCTGTCTGATTTATCGGCAGGTATAAAATCTATAACCAGTTCTTTTTGTATAACTATGATTTTTTGCGCACGAAAATTTTCATCCGAGAAAAGTCTGTCATAATATCCCTTGCCGTAACCTATTCTGTTTAAATTTTTATCTGCGGCAACTGCGGGAATATATGCTAAATCGATAATTGAAACATCTATAGCAGGAGTTTCGGGTTCTAAAATATTAAATTTTGATTTGAATAATTTTCCTTCAAACGGGCAAATTTCAAGCTTATCGCCATTTGTGCGCGGAAGGAAAAATTTTTTATCCGGCACATTTAAAAGTTCAAGTAAATTAATTTCATATTTAAGAGGGTAAAAAATTAAAATATTCTCAGCATTCAAAAATGCTTCTCCCCTTAGAATTTTAGAAACAATCACCCGGGAAGCTTTTATATTGTCTAAATTTTTTCTTAAAGCAATATTTTTTTTTCTTAAAAAACTTTTATCCATCTTATACTTTTTAGAAAAATTGTTTTAAGGTATATAAAATAATTTCTTTTTTCCCTTTTTTGGATTTTTTCTTCTTTTTGATACGCTGCAAGGTATGCCATAAATTCTTCGCTATACATTGAAACTCCAAATAAACTTACATATTTTATAAACGTATTTTTTGTTCAAAAATTGCGCCTTAAACTTATAAATTAAAATTACCGCCTGCCAGAATATGCAAATGAATGTGAAAAACTTCCTGACCTGCGCCTTTTCCGGTATTTATTAATGTTTTATAATCGGTTATGCCCAATTTTTTGCATACTTTTCTTACTGTTTGCAAAAGTGTGCCTGAAAGTTTTTCATCTTCAAGAAAGTTAAGGGATTCTATATGTTTTTTTGGCACAACAAGAAGGTGAACAGGCATTTTTGGATTAATATCTTTAAAAACTGCAACTGTATCATCCTCATAAATAAATTCTGTGTTAAATTCTCCGTTTACAATTTTGCAGAAAATGCAATCGCTCATAATCTTTTCCCTTTCTCAAAAGATTTTACATGAAAAAATAAAATGAGACAATTTTGTAAACATAGTATAATTGTATTAATGAGAAATTTTTACAAAAAATTCATATCGCTTGCAATAATTTTTGCCTTTATATCGGGGGGAGCTTTTGCTGAACCCTTAAAGGGTTCGGTTTCTGAAAACGAGCGCCTGATTGACAATGAAATGTTTACGGGTGAAATTGACAGATTGGATTCTAAAGATACCGTTAAAATGACGGTTTCACACGTTATTAACGGTGCAATTAATGAAGAAGGGGATGAGTTTTTTGCCGAAATAACGGAAGATGTATCCGGCAAAACCGGCGTTATTATTCCTAAAGGCTCAATAGTTCATGGCGTAATTCAACTGATTCAAGATCCGAAAAAATTAAACAGAAACGGTTATATAATAACTGCTTTTGACTATCTTGTTACGCCTGACGGCAGACAAATTCCGATTCAAGGTAATTTAAGCACGAAGGAAAATTTAGCAAAAGGCACAATAAAAAACGTTGCGCAGCATACGGGTGTTGCACTGGCAACAGGCGCGCTCGGAGGGCTGATGAGTATAAATCTTTTCGGGCTTGAAGCTGCAATAACATCGCACGGCATGACCGTTGCGGGCGGGGCTGCCATAGGGGGCGCAATCGGGCTTGTTTCCATGTTGAATAAAAAAGGAAATACCGTAAATTTAAAACCCGGAGATGAATTTGAAATAAAGATGCTTGGCGAAATTGACCTGCCCGTTTTTTCTGAAAATGCCTTCAGGGAAGATGATATATACATAACGGGCTTAAATGTAGATATTATGGAAGCAAAATATACAAAAGATCCTTTCGGGGATGATAATTTTATTATGCTGAATTTAAAAATTGTAAATGATTCTGATATGGATTTTTACCCTTTTGATATTGCACTCATGGATGACGTTAAAAAAATATATTATCCATCGCCCTTTTCAGATAATGATATCTGGTTTAAAACAATTAAATCGGGTGAAAGAGTTGCGGGGAAAATCTCTTTTTCTATAACCAGCAAAAAAAATAAACACTGGCTGATTTTTATGGATAGAAGCACTAAAAAACCCGTTGCAAAATATTCAATCGAATCAATGCTTGCAAAAAAACAAAAAGGCAAAAAGCATAGTTAAATGGCAATTTTAAATAATTTTATGTTTTTATAAAGGTATGCAAAACTGTGTCCAAAGCAGCTTATTAAAAAATTATATAGCGCAAAATGATCAAAATAAGCCGGTTGCGCCGCAAGGTTATGCCGTGCCTTCGGTTTTAAAAACTGACGAAGATGAATACATTTCTTCAAAAAAACAAAAAAAGCAAAAAACCGCAAAAATCTTATTATTTTCTGCCCTTGCTCTGGGTGCAGGTACCGGAATAGTTGCCGCGTTCTGGAAAAAAGGCGGCTCGACAAATATAATTGATAAAATTTTAAAGCAGGTAAAGCGTTTTACTTCATTTGGCGGTGAAAAAGCCAAAAATACGGCAAAGGGTGTTAAAACAACCGCGTCAAATATGTCGGAATATCAAAAGGGTGCAAACAATTTTACTAATGTTAAAGATACTTTTTCGCGCAGATTGCTCTCCAGAATTCCGGGGTACAATAAATTTGATAATTGGTGTTCAAATTTATACAAAAAGTCATGTTTAACAACAGTTGATAAAAGCTATCAAAAAGCATCTTCTCTTATAAAAAGTTCATCGGATGAAATTATAAATGCGGCAAAGAAAAGCGATTTTGACGAAACTTCACTTGAAAGACTGCAAACCCTTGTTACAAAAAAACAAAATGCCGTTTCAAATTTTGCAAAAACAAGCGAAGTTACAAAAAGATTTAATCAATTGGACGATTCAATGTTATCGCTTGATAAAGATGCGGCAAAATCCATTATAGGAAGTATAAAAGAAAAAGGTATTAAAGGTTCAATAAAGGAATATTCCAAAAAAAGCATAGTGGAGGACAGATTGGTTAAATCTGCAAAATTAAGAACATCTGCTATGCAAAAAGGCGCAAATGCGGGATTAACAGAAGCCGAATCAAAAGAATTAAAAGGATTGCTCGGCAAAATAAAAAATCAAGAAGTACTTAAAAATGCTGCAAAAGCCGACAAGGCATTTGAAAAAGCGTATGCAAAAGAGGGTCTGGATTTATTTGAAAAATTAAGAGATATAAATTGCGGTTCCGCGCCGACAGATATACTCAGTATGGCAGGCACAGCAGGGCTTTTCGGGCTTTACGCGGCGCAGGCGGATACTAAGGAAGAAAGAACGGGAGTTGTTTTAACAACCGGGGTTCCCCTTGGCGTTACCTTAGGAACAACTCTTTTTGCAACAATAAAAATGGTAAGCGGGATAAAGGCTCTCGGGCTTGGTATGGCGACAGGTTTTGTAACAAAATTAGCAACGGGTGCTGCAAATAAACAATACAAAAAATCAAAAGGAATTGAAGAAGTTCCAAAAAGCATTGTTACGATTGAAGATTGTCAAAATGAACTGCGTTCAAAATTGACAAATATAGGACAATAAGTCTGCTGAGAAAAATTTTAATTTTTCCGCAGGCTCCGAACTCTAAACAAAAAGCCGTCCTGCGACGAGGACGGCTTTTTATAAGGTTAAAAATTATTCTTCAACGGTTATAACGCCTACAGGGCAAGAATCAGCAGCTTCTTTAACTTCTGCTTCATGTCCTTGAACCTGTGAATTATCTGCTTCGGCAGCATCTGAAACGCTGAAAACATCCGGACAGAATGATTCGCAAGCGCCGCAAGCTATACAACCATCTTCAACAGTAACTTTCATTTTTAAAACTCCTTATGTAATTACTTCAAATGACATTTTACTCTAAAGAAAATATAAAAGCAAGTCAGTTTTGTATGTATATTTCTTCCGGATTGTGGATTGTTCCGCCCAGAGGGGTTGGAAAAATGTTTCTTAATTTATTTCTGACGGCAGAAATATTTATGGGGCTGTACAGATAAATTATGGGATTGTTTTTTGCGACAATTTCTTGATATTTATTGTACAGCGCCTTTCTTTTTTCATTATCAAGTTCAATTGCCGCACTGTCAAAAATATCATTTAACTCTTTTTCAAAGGGCAAAATTTTATCTGTAGTTTTATCGTCATTCTCATTTCTTTGATTGAATAAATGCAGCGCACCGTTTGACATCCACACATTATAGCCCGAATGCGGCTCAAGAGGGTTACCCGTAAGTGCGATAATAATTGCATCGTAATCAAGCGAGTTGCTAAGTTTATTTACAAGCGAGTTAAACTCAACAGGTTTAAAGTTAACTGTAATTCCGAGCGCCTGTAAATCTTCTTTTATGCTTACCCCGGCGGCTTCGCGCTGCGTGTTTCCCGCATTTGTGAGAAGCTCAAACTCAACCTTGTTTCCTTTTTTATCGTATAATATTCCGTTTTTTTCACAAAAGCCCGATTTTAAAAGAAATTCTTTTGCCTTGTTTAAATCTTGCGGATGTCCTTTTGCAATTTCTTTATTTAAAAACAAGGAAGGTATCCCCTCAGCCGTATACAAGGGTTCGCCAATGCCCGATAAAACGTTTAATACCAAACTTTCTCTATCTATAGCATAATCAATTGCGCTTCTGAAATTTAAATCATTGAACCATTCTTGTTTTATCGGATTTACATAATATTTGCCCGTAGTTTTATTTTTTCTTGTATTCAGGTTAAACACAATAAAGCTCGTATTACTTGTGGGACCTAAATTGTAAAGTGTGTAATCAGATTTTTTTTCGTTTTCTCTGTATTTTGCAACCATATTCCCCGGAATTGAAGCTATATCTGTTTCTTTGGCTTCAAATTTTATAATATCATTGTTTAAATCCCCTGCTATTAAAACCAAGTATCTGTCTAAATACGGAAGCTTGTTTCCTTTTTTGTCTATTATGTAGTAATTCGGGTTTCTTTCATATACAACTCTTTGAGCGGGGATATATTCTTTTAATTTAAAGGCGCCTGATGTAACAAGGGTTTTTGGATTAACATCGGTCGAATGAAAAGTTCTGAAGAAGTCTTTTCCTTTATCTGTGGCATATTTATAGACATGTTCCGGCGCAACGGGTGTTGTTAAATTTCTTAAAAAAGGTGCGAACGGTACCGGGGTAACAAATTTCACCTTATATTTATCAATTTTTTCAATAACCGGTAATTTACCGTTTGCATACATGGAATCGCGGGCGCTTGTGTCCCCGAAACCGCCGAAAATAATTGTGTTATACGTAAAATAAACATCATCTGCCGTAATTTCTCTGCCGTCTGACCATTTTATGCCGTGCCGCAATTCAACAATGTATGTTTTTTTATCGGGCAAAATTTTAATGCTTTTTGCCAATTTCGGGCGGATTGAGCCGTCATAAGGGTCTGTATAAAAAAGCCCGTCGTACATTATTGAACTTAGTTCCGAGGAGGTTGCATCGTTAGAATTAAATGGATTTAGCGTTTTTGGACCTTCACCGATTGAAGATGTTACAAGATCTCCGCCGAAAATTCCTTCTTCGCCTCTTGATACAAGGTAATCTACACCGTTTTTTGTCAAATTAACCGGTTCAATCGGGTCATATTCAATTACATCAAGCGCGCGTAATGCGGAATTTGTATAAACTTCGTTATATCCTTTATCTTTCTTAATAAAAGAACATAATATTGTTGCAAGAGTAAAAAGTATTAGTATCAAATATATAAATTTCTTCATAATTATTGATTTTATCACAATTATTTGATATAAAAAGGTGTATAGAAAGGTAAATTTTACCGGTAATGAAGATATTGGTAACAGGTGCATCCGGACTTTTGGGGCAAGAGCTGTGTCCTTTATTGGACGAGATAAACGTGCAATATTGGGCAACAAACAGCAAAATCTTTGATATAACCAATGCCAAAATGGTTGATGAAATTATGAATAAAGTTAATCTTGACTTTATCATTCATCTTGCTGCTTATACCAATATTGATCAGGCTGAAGTTAATTCGGAAGAAGCTTTTTTGGTTAATCATACCGGAACAAAGAACATGGCAAAAATTGCCAAAAAGTTTGACATACCCATTCTGTATGTCAGCACTTCGGGTGTTTTTGACGGTACAAAATCTTCCCCTTACAAAACAACCGATCAAACAAACCCTATTAATGTTTACGGTATGTCGAAGCTCAAGGGCGAAGAAGAAATCAGAAAAATAACCAAAAAGCATTACATTATAAGAACAGGCGCCCTTTATGGCAAGGGCGGGAGTAATTATGTTGATGCAATGCTTACGTATTCCATGTTCAATTCAAATATAAGTGTTGTCGATGATCAGGTTTGCTGCCCTACCTGGACAAAAGATCTTTCGCGGCAAATTATTAAAATTATTACGGAAAATAAGCCCTACGGCACCTATCATATAAGCTCGTCCGGTCATGCAACCTGGCTTGAACTTACCAAAAAAATCTTTGAATTAAAAAAAAGAAATGTTTTTGTAACGCCGATTGAAAAGTCTGATTTTCCGCGCCCTGCAAAGCGCCCCAGATTTTGTGTGCTGGACAGCGAAAATGTTTTGCCTTCTTGGGAAAAATCCCTTGAAGAATATCTGCTTGCGAAATAACTTGCAAATTATCTTTTGCTAATGTAAAATTAACTGTATCACCTAGGGAGAAAATTAAATGAGAAAGATTTTTATACTAATTGCACTGTTTTTAGGAATTACATTTTTGCCGGCGCGCGCCGTGGAAGAATTTCCGGATGTGGGGCCTGATTATTGGTCTTATGATGCTATTATGTATTTCAAGGATAAAAATGTGCTTTCAGGCTATCCTGACGGCTACTACAGACCCGATCAAAAAGTTACCCGTGCCGAATTTGCTACGATTTTAACAAAAGCATTGGGTTTAAGAAATTTAGACAGTATTACCTTTACATCATACAAAGATGTTGACAGTTCTTACTGGGCATATTATGACATTATGCTCGGTTCGTATTATGACCTTGTTCACGGCACCCCCGAAGGAATGTTTTACCCTAAAAACTATATAACAAGGCTTGAAATTATCATGGTTATAATGAAAGCGCTTTCGATTAAGGAAATTACGGAACAAGAAGCGCTTGAACAGCTTTCAGTATTTAATGACGCAAAAGATGTTCCCTACTGGGCAACTTTGACTACAGGCAAGGCTCAGCAATTAGGCTTAATTGTTCTTTTGCCCGGCAAAGAAGACTACATCCTTCCCAAACAAGATGCAACAAGGGGCGAGCTTGCAGTTTGGCTTTACGGAATGCTTCAAAGAGCGGCAATTCAGCCTAGCGAAAAGCTGCCAGAAGCTCCGAAAGGGCCGCGCAAAGCTGACGGCTACATAATTAAAAATGTCATTTTTGATGAAAATTATGCAATAATTCCGGCAGGTACAATCCTTCCTTTAGGGGTTATGGACTGTTTGTTCACGAAAACAACCAAAGAAGGAACAGAAGTTTTAACCCGTGCGCTTGTCAACTTTGTAAGCGAGGATAGAACCCTTTTAATTCCAATCGGAAGTGAGATGACAGGTGTTATCGATAAAGTAAGCGTCGGACACACTTTGATTAAAAATTCTCAAATGGTATACAGAACGGAATATCTTATTGATTCAAATACAAGACAGGCAATTGCGCCCTTTAAGGCAGTGGGGCAGTTGACGCCGAAAGTACGCGAATTTACTCATAACCCTATATTGCAAAAAATCGGGTTTAAGGGTTTTATGGGACACAATTTCTACACTCATAAATCTCAGCAGGTTGACTTTGTTCTTCTTGAAGAAATAAAAATTGACCTTGAAGACGATCTTCATATTATTCAATAGATATTTTCCTTAGTTTATGGCGAAATTTAAATCAAAATGGGTATGTCAAAACTGCGGTTATGAAAGTTTTTCATACCTCGGGAAATGTCCTGAATGCGGCAGATTTTCCACTTTTGTTGAAGAAATTGTTCAAGAAAAAGTTGAAGTAAAATCTAAAAATTCTTCAATGAATATCGGCTCCGGTTTTTCTTCCGGCTATTCAAAAATAACAGAGGTCAAGCTTGATAAATCAATCAGAATTTCAAGCGGCATGGAAGAATTTGACCGTGTTTTAGGCGGCGGGTTTGTTGAGGGTTCTCTTTGTCTTTTGGCGGGCGACCCGGGGATTGGCAAATCAACGCTGATTTTGCAGACGGCAAAAAATATTTCCAATCAGGACAAAAAAATTCTTTATATTTGCGCCGAAGAATCCACAAGCCAGGTAAAATTAAGGGCAAACCGTCTTGGCGCTGATTCGGATAACATTTATGTAACCCAGCAGAATTGTTTGGAAGAAATTATAGGGCAGATAGATGACCTGAAGCCTGATTTTTTGGTTGTTGACAGTATTCAATCGGTATACAGCGCCCAAATTTTAAGCAGTACAGGCAGTGTAAGCCAAATTAGAGAATGCACGAATATAATAATGCGCATTGCAAAACAGTACAATATTACAACCGTTATAATAGGTCATGTTACAAAAGAAGGCAACATAGCCGGCCCCAAAGTTTTAGAGCATATGGTTGATTGCGTTTTAAATTTTGAAGGAGAAAAGTACAAGACAACAAGAATTTTGCGCGGAATTAAAAATCGTTTTGGGGCTGTATCTGAAGTCGGCGTTTTTAATATGGAAGATTCGGGACTTATTGAAATTAAAAACCCCTCAGAACTTTTTTTATCGGATAGGGAAAACATTACAACCTCGGGCAGTACGGTAATTCCGGTATTGGAAGGAACAAGATGCCTTTTGCTTGAAGTGCAGGCGCTGACAGGTTCTTCCCCCTATCCAAACCCAAGAAGGGTTGCAAGAGGGGTTGAGTACGACAGGCTTTTACAAATATTAGCCGTTCTTGAAAAAAGAGTAGGACTTAATTTATCAAGACAGGATGTTTACATAAATGTAATCGGCGGTATTAATATACAAGAGCCGGTTGCCGATTTAGGAACGGCGCTTGCGGTTTTAACTTCTGCCAGAGATTGTGTTATTAACCATGAAACCGTCTGCCTTGGCGAAATTGGTTTAAACGGTGAAATAAGGTCGGTAGACAATTTGGAAATCAGACTAAAAGAAGCCCAAAAACTTGGTTTCACGCGTGCAATCATACCAAAAATTTTAAATAAAACGGTTCGCGGACGGATTGAAAAAATAAATATTGAATTGTTTGAGGTTTCAAAAATAACCGATGCAATTAAATTTGCACTCGGCGTTTAAGAATGCTCCAATCAGAATAAAGCGGCTGCCTTGAAAATTTTTCCCGTAAATTCTAAATTTGCCTTTTGCCTGCCGGTTTAATTCATAAAACATTATTAAATTTCGGCGCAAACCTTTGTGTAAATTTAAAATGCTATCCATTTTGTTATTTAGCGGCTGACACTGTTATCCGGCATTTTGTGCTGTTATTCGGTATCTTTCAATTCATCAATTATAACTCCGTTAAAATTTTTTCTTGTCCATTCTCCAAGTTTTCTTAGCTGATAATCTGTTGCGTATTTTTCTGTCGGCCTGAATTCCATTTTTCCTTCAATATTGTATTTTTCCGCAAAATCACCGTAGTTCATTTTTTTGCTGCAGCAAAAAATACCTTTGAATACCGAAATGGCTTCACTGTAATCCTTTTTTCCGTACAGCTGCTTGTATCTTGCTATTGCGCCTTCTTTTGAGTCGCTGAAGCCAAGCCACGGGTCAATAACAATATTTCTTTTTCCGCTATTAATATTTGTATCTTTTTTCATATCCGTTACCGCAAAAGAATGGTCAAGGGGATAAATATTTGAATATTCGGTTTCTCCGGTTTCTTTATTTATAAAATTTACTCTGTACATAAGTTCGGCTCTTTGAGAGTTGTAATATCCGTTTGCGCATAAAACTGCTACTGCGGCTTTTGCGTTTTCTTTACAGTTGCCTATTTTTCGTTGTTTTACCTTTTTTATTATGTCAGTGTATATAACATTTTCATCTACATAGGAGGGCGGGTATAAATTCCGCATATCATCGATTTTTCTTTCCAAATTATTCAGTAAATATGAAGATTTATTTGAATATTTTGAATTTGGTTTTGATATGGAGCAAACATCCCTTAAATAGGTATGGCTTATCATAGGAAATGTCTGCCTTGTTTTTCTTTCAATATGATCGGCATCTTTTATTTCCTTTTTTCTGGCGCCAAAAACCGGATTTGTATAATAGGAAGTGATTTGCATGGTTTTTTAAAAATCAAAAAAAGAAAAATTTGATATTTACGTTAAGATGTATTAACTTGTTGAATTGTTGTGAAATTTTAAGCATAATTTAGATTAGTTCTTTACTTCACAGCAATTTTTAAATATAGTATAAGTGTAACCGGGAAAGAGGTTGAAAAAGTGGAAAAGTTTAGACTAGACAGTTTTAACAGAAAATCAAACGAATTTGACAGATATCAAAGCCAGGCTAATATTAAAGTCGTAGGTGTCGGCGGCGGCGGCGGTAATGCAGTAAACAGAATGATTGCAGCCGGATTGAGCGGCGTTGAATTTTGGGCAATGAATACGGATGCTCAAGTTCTTGAAATGTCTGCTGCGCCAAAGAAAATACAACTGGGTGCAAAACTAACGGCAGGTTTGGGCGCCGGAGGCGACCCTACGGTTGGTGAAAAGGCTGCGGAAGAATCAAGAGAAGATCTTTTGGTGGCGCTCGACGGTGCTGATATGGTTTTTGTTACCGCAGGTATGGGCGGCGGAACCGGAACAGGTGCTGCTCCTGTCGTTGCTAAAATTGCTAAAGAATTAGGCGCTCTTACTATCGGCGTTGTAACAAAGCCTTTCGGTTTTGAAGGCAAAAAGCGCATGAGCCAGGCAGTTGCAGGGTTGGATAAATTAAAAGAAAGTGTAGATGCGCTTATTGTTATTCCGAACGATAAATTAATTGAAGTTGTTGAAAGAAGAACAACTATGCGCGATGCGTTCCTTGTTGTTGATGAGGTTCTCCTGCGCGGCGTTCAGGGTATTTCAGATATTATTGTTATCCCCGGGCTTATAAATGTTGACTTTGCAGATGTCAGAACGGTTATGCAGGCTTCAGGTTCTGCGTTAATGGGTATAGGTAAAGCGTCAGGTGAAGGCAGAGCAATGGAGGCTGCCAAGCTTGCAATTAATTCAAAGCTCCTTGAAACTTCAATTAACGGCGCAACCGGTATTATTATGAACGTTTCGGGCGGGCCTGATATGACACTGCATGAAGTGAATGAAGCTGCAAGTGTTATTCATGATGCGGTTTCCGATAATGCGGAAGTAATCTTTGGCTCTGTTATTGATGACAGAATACAGGGTGAAATTCAAATTACGGTTATTGCAACAGGCTTTCAGCTTAAAGGGAATGAACCTGTTAAATTGCAGGAAAAGAAAATAAATGCCGCAGATATTTTTGGCGGCGGCTTATCTTTTGGCGACATTGCTCAAAAACCGGTACAGCCGGCGGGGCAGCCTTATGTTCCTTCGCAGAATAAGCCGAATGACGGCGGCGGGGGCTTGTTGGATATTCCTGAATTTTTAAACCCGAAAAGATAAAAAAATCCCTGAGGTTAAAGAGCCTCGGGGATTTTTTAATATTTAATCTGCCGCAAATATTTTATTCGCTATAGATTAATAATCGTATTTTTCAAAAAAATCGGTTTCAAATAAATCGGCATTTAATGGTGTCAAGGAATTGCTTCTTGTCGGGAATTCCCTGAATGCCGTTATTGCGCTCTTTGTTTTTTTTGTTGCTTTTTCTTTTATTTCGCCGGATAAAATCTTATCTGCTGCATCCAGTACGCCTTTTGAATTTGTTCCGTATATATGTTTTCTCTCACCTACTATATATTCGGCGCTGCTTTGGAGATAATCTTTTTTGCCGTCTACTCTGTATAATCTGTCATCAGGCGCTGCAAATACAATGCGTACCCGATTTTCAGGGTCGCTGTCGCTGTTTATAACTAAAACATCAACTCCCTTTTTATCTAAATCACTTATTTGTTTTGAATAATGAATTTCATGTTCTAAATCAGCCGCAATGCCTGCTGCTCTTTTCCCCATGCCGTTTTCAGAAACGTAAAGACCTGAAAAATTGGGGCTGAATGATGAATTAATGTTCATAAAAAATCCTTTTTTGAGTATGCAGGTTATACGCTCAAGAAAAAAATTTTT
>JAJQDG010000115.1 GCA_021202305.1 Candidatus Gastranaerophilales bacterium | reverse complement strand
ATTATAAATAAAGGATTTTAGGCTATAGAATAAAGTTCGTATAGCTTTCATCAATTTGGTCTTGTTCTATTCCTATGTATCTTAAAGTTATCTGTGGACTTGAATGATTAAAAATTTTTTGCAGAAGGGCAACGTCTTTATATTTTTTATAATGATGATATCCAAAAGTTTTTCTTAGTGTATGAGTGCCGATTATCTCTTTTATTCCGACAGCCTTGCAGGCGGTTTTCAATATGTAATAAGCACCGAACCGGTTCATTCTGTTTTTAAAAACAGTTAAAAATAACGCTTCATCAGAGCGTTTTCCTTTTGTGTATTCTTCAAACATAGGTTTTAATTTTGAATTAATCGGGAATTTTTTAAATTTACCCGTTTTCTTTTCTATTATTTGAATATGGGTTTTATTTCTGACGTCCCCTACATTAAGTGCCACAATATCAGAAATCCTTAAACCGCAATTTGTGCCGATTGTAAACATTAATAAATCTCTTTTGTTTTTTGAAAAATACCGCTCCAATTTTTTAATGTCCGCAATACTTCTGATTGGTTCTACTGTTGTCATTGTAATTCTCCTTTATAAATCTACATATTTAATTTTCAAGTAAATCCGAATTACTTAAAAATTCTTCAGCAGCATTAAGGATTTCCTCAAAATCATCATCAGTCAGATGTAAATAGGGTCTTGCAGGAATTGTTACTTTTTTACTTTTCCCTGCTTGACCGCCGAGTTGATGAATTGCCGCATAAGGCTGATTTGAGCCTATAATGGCAGAAACATTGTCATAATATGTATTTATTGAACTTGCAAGCAATCCTTCTACTTGCAGGATTTGTCCGGGCCATTTATCAATTTCTTTTCGTTTTTTTATTGTAATTTCAGATAATTCTATCCATTTATCGGGTCTGCCCTCTTCTTTAAAATTCTCTTCCGTAGAAGAAGCAAAAATTCCTGCGATATTTTTCATCAAAGGTCGCAGGTTTTCACTTTTTTCGGCTAAATTAAGCAATTTAGACTCAACTTCTTTATTATCGATTTTAATTTCGATGGGCTTATCCGACATTTTTAAATAATTCTCTGATTGGATAGTTTGCAATCAGGAGTTCTTTAAATATCTTATTCTCTCGATTTGTACCCTCACGATTATTGATTCCGTTCAGGCGTTCAACTTCAATCATTTCATAGCCCTTATATAATTCTCTGATTTTAGGAGAGTCATCATAAGAAAGTAAAAATCTGCCTTTAATATTTCCAAGAACCTCTCTAAGTCGTTTATGGTCGAAATCTTTTGTGGATGTTACTTCATATCCGCAGCCTTTTGAATATGGCGGGTCGCAATAAAAAAATGCATTTTCAAAGTCATATTGTTTAATCAACTTTTCAAAATCTCTGTTTTCAATTAAAACTTTATCAAGCCTTTCATGGATTGCATCAATTCTTTCAAGCACATTTTTTTGAGATTTACTTGCGCCGCCCGAACATTTTTTGACCGTGCCGAAAGTCTCGCCTCTGCCGCCAAAGGAACGTGTAATTAAAAAATAAAACTGAACGGCACGCTGAATATCCGTTATAAATGTACCGTTCAAAAATTGCATAAACATTTCTCTTGAACCTAAAAGATATTGCAGTTCTTCTTTAAAAGCATTCGGGTGGTATTTTACAATTCTAAATAGGTTTGCCAGTCTTCCGTCAAGGTCGTTATAAATCTCTAAATCCGCCCATTTATCTTTATATAAAAGAACCCACGCACCTCCGCCAAAAGGCTCAATATATGATTTTATATCATTAGGAATCAATGGAGCAATTGTTTTTCTAAGCAGCCTTTTTCCGCCAACCCAGTTGATTAAGCATTTTTTATCAATAGTCATTCAAAACTCCTTGTTTTATCGGTATTTTATATGTGTTCAAATGCCGTTTTATTGTTGTTCATTCAATCCACTTGCAGGATTGTGAGACCAACCAACATCTGTTGAAATCTTATGACCAGTAAGGGGATCTGTGTAAACTGCAACAGGCTTGTATTCGCCTGATTTTTTTGAAACTAATCTATCCTCTTGCGATAAAAGTCCTGATGAGGAACTTGGTTTAACCTTTTTCTTTTGCAGTTTATAGCTTGAGAGGGCATTAACTCTGCATCTGCACCGCCAGCCGTTTGGAGGATAAAAAGAATTCCAAAACGGGTCGTCATATCTGAAAATCAATCCGTTAAGTTCTGCATGTTCGGGTCGGGTCGAGGCATCCATAACAGCGACATATTCCCAGTACGGACGATTGTCAACATTATCCATTTGAGTTTTGTATCTTCCTGTTTGGTATGCAGTTTGCATATTGACCGAATAAATAGTCTTTAATCTGTGCATTGAGCCTAATTGAACTTTTTCGGCATTTCCTTTTGTATCAACGACAATTTCATCACCCCACCATCCTTTCTTTTGCAGGGTTGGTTTAAGTTCTTTTTGAAATTCCTGGAAAGTTTTGCCCTCGGATAATGCTTTATCAACGGCATAGCGGATATCTTCTAAAATATCTTCTCTCATTACTTTGGCAACGGTGAATGATTTTTTATGTGCATCTTGCCAAATCTCGTACCAATCCCACGATAGGGCATTGTTTTTGTTTTTAAAATATTTAATTGCCTGTGCCGGAGCAAGCTTGAATAATCCTTTAAGTTCTGCCATTTATAGCCTCCGACAGTCTTTTGGCAACCGCTTCGACAACATTTACTGTTACTGCGTTTCCTGCCATTTTATATAAATGACTGTCTTTCAATCCGATTTCATAAGCGGTTTTTACCATCTCATCAGGAAAACCTTGAAGCCTGAAGCATTCAAGAGGTGTTAAACGTCTGATTCTTGCATTATCTATTGTTCCCATACTGCAATTAGTATCTAAGGTTTGAGAACAACCTTTTCCAACTCTTCCGCGTTTTGTTTTAGAGTTTGGATAAGATAAATTTATTCCGTCTCCTGGCCCTGCTTCGTCATATCCCTTTTTTGTACCGTTTTTTACTCTCATTAGAGGGGTATCGCCGCCAACCTTTAAAGTTTCAACCGTTGATGAGGCTTTGTATTTATCAAAGCGGGGTTTATTAATGAAATATAATCCTGTTTTAGCGCCAAGTCCGCCGCTATTTGCAATAAGGCATTGACTTATACCGTCAGATTTGTAGATTCTGTCACCTTGCGGTGCATTCTTTGGTGTCATCGGATGTTTTCTGAGCGGGCTAATATTCTCGCTTCCGCTTCCTTTGATAGGAAATATTTCGGGTGGACATTCTTTTCCATAACATCCGACAATGTACACTCTTTCCCTGTTTTGAGGAACTCCGAAGAACTTTGAATTAAGTAATTGCCATTGTACGCTATACCCGAGGTCGGTGAGAATTTCAAGTATTGTTTGGAAAGTTTGCCCTTTGTCGTGATTAAGTAATGCGCAAGCCGGAGTGAGTTTTGAGCTTGTGTTGAGCGAAATTCCGTACGGACAAAACGAAGTGAAGTCCGGATAGCGAACTGATTGAGCCGGCTAAGCTACGGGCTTTAAGGCGAAATTCAGTGAGCGTGGAGGAATTTAAAGAGAGCGAGCTCAAAAACGCAACTGTCGATAACCGCCGTTGCACCGAAACGCAAGTGAAGGTGCGACGCAATCTTTGATTGCACAGGCGAAAAAAGCCTTTAACATTTTCGAGAATAAGGGCTTTGCCCTTGTTATGCGTTCGCTCGAAAAAATCATAGCAAGCTTGATTTTTTACTCGCTCACTTATAATAAAATATTCGGGTCTTTTGTCCTTAAGAATCCGTGCAACTTCAAAAAAGCGGATTGCGAGCAGAGGCTGGAGGGCGGGGATGAAGAAGCCCCGCCCGTAACGCCGTTTAATGCGAGCAACCAAGCAAATTGTGCCTCTTGTGTCTTCAAATCCCCGTCTTTTTCCTGCAATTGAGAAACTCT
>JAJQDG010000057.1 GCA_021202305.1 Candidatus Gastranaerophilales bacterium | reverse complement strand
TTATTCATTGTTCATAACAGTATTTTTAACTACTATTTAAACATGTTTGTCTGCTATAGAATTAACTGTTTACGCAATTTCTTTAATAGTAATGCTTTTTGTAGGGTTAATATTTATAATATTGTCCTGCGATTTATTTTCAATAAAATATTCAATGATTTTTTCCATATCTTCAACAAAAAGATAATCAAAAACTACGTTTTGATTAATTTCAATCGGCTTTTTAGAAAGAGCGCGATTTATTGCAAAACTGGGAAAACGGCTTTCTTTTTCGCCGTAGCCGTAGCAGGCAAAAATATTCAGACAGAGAACATCTTTTCTGTCTTTAATCTTTTTGGCTATAAGCATTTTTGACTTGCCGTAAAGGTCAGATGGAACTATTTTACCTATTTCGGACTCTGAAATTTTACAAATCGGACGCGATTTGTCATACATTGCCCCCGAACCGAATAAAATCATACGAACATCATTGCGTTTTGCGCTTAATAGATTATCAACCATAGAAAGGTTATTTTCAATTGTAGTATCTCTGTCAATAATACCCCTTGCGCCGCCAACAGAAGCGCAATGGATTATAAAATCTATTTCATTTTGAACAAAATAGGCTTTAACCATGGCACTATCGCACAAATCCAATTCAAATGAGCGCGGTGTTAAAAGATTGTATTTATTTTTCAAATATTCTTTTAAATTTTTCCCGATAAAGCCGCCTGAGCCTGTTAATAAAATATTTTTCATAATAACACACCCGCCTTTTCTTTTACGCATAAATGAATTGCATCTGAAATTCTTGAAATTTCTTTTTCTCTAAGCGCAGGGAATGTGCCGACCCAAAAAGTGTTATTCATTATAAAATCTGTTTTCGGTAGAAGTTTATAGTGTTCTTCAGTTAAATCTTTTGAGTTAATCAGTTTGGAATTTCCTATTCTAAAATTAACATCGCTATCAACAATCATGGGCTGTCTTAGTATGTTGCCCGCGAATAATTGGCGCGTACCAATCCCTTTATTTTCAATATATTCAACCATTTCCTGTTTTGTAAAAGGCGCATTTTCTTTTACGGAAATTAAATACCCGAACCATGAAGGTTTTACGCCTTGCCGAACTTCAGGAAGAATTAAATAATCTTTCAGGTCTGCAAGTTTTTCTGTTAAAAGCGCTGCATTTTGACGGCGAATTTTTAAGAAATCATCAAGCTTATCAATTTGCGAACACCCTAAAGCCGCCTGCCAGTCCGTAATTTTAAGGTTGAAACCGATGTGGGAATATGTGTATTTGTGGTCATACCCCGAAGGAAGGTTTCCTAACTGCTGTGTAAAACGTTTTCCGCAAACACCATCTCGCCCCGGGGGGCAGCAGCAGTCGCGTCCCCAGTCGCGGAAAGACATGATAATTTTATATAATACAGGGTCATTTGTAATAACGGCGCCGCCTTCGCCCATTGTAAGGTGGTGTGCAGGATAGAAGCTGAATGTTCCTATATGCCCGATTGTGCCGATTTTACGCCCTTTATATTCTCCGCCCAGAGCATCGCAGGAATCTTCAATAACCCAGAGATTATATTTTTCAGCCAAAGCAGTAATTTTATCTAAATCAAAGCTGTTACCGAGTGTGTGCGCAAGAAAAATCGCTTTTGTTTCGGGGGTTATTGCTTCTTCAATTTTATCGGCGTCAATATTGTAAGTGCCAATTTCCAAATCAACAAAAACAGGAATCATTCCGTATTGAATAATGGGATTAATTGTTGTCGGAAAACCTGCCGCAACAGAGATAACCTCGTCGCCTTTTTTAAGCGCGCGCTCACCCAGTTTATGCGAAGTTAATGCAGAAAATGCAAGCAAATTGGCGCTTGAACCGGAATTTGTTGAAAGTGCGTATTTTACACCCATATATTTTGCAAATTTTTGTTCAAATTCCCTGTTAAATCTGCCCGCCGTCAGCCACATATCAAGCGATGCATCAATCATATTCAATAATTCTTCTTCGCCCAATAATTTTCCGCTTGGCGGAATGTAATCAAATTCCCGTTTACTGCCGTAAACAGCCTGATAATATTCTTTTGCGGCGGCTTTTACTTTGTTGCGTAATTCTTGTTCCATTTTATGCATTCCTCGTAATTTTCAATCTGGTTAACAGTAAATTTATACATGTCTGTATTTTTTGCATAGAAATTTTTATACCATTCAACTGTTTTTTCTATTGCTTGATTGGCACTGTATGCAGGTGTCCAGCCCAAAACTTTTTTTGCTTTTTCAATATTCAGCATTAATAAATCTGCCTCATGCAAATTATCGTATTTATGTACAACAACTTCGCCCCTGCCATAAAATTCGGTAACCTTTTTGGCAACTTCGGCAACCCTTAAAACGCTGTTTTCATTCGGCCCAAAGTTAAAACTTTCTGAATATTTCTTGCCTTCTTCAAGAAGTTTTTGACCCAGAAGAAGATACCCTGATAAAGGCTCTAAAACATACTGCCACGGACGAACAGCGGCAGGGTTTCTGATTTCAATTTTTTGCCCCGCATTTATAGACCTGACACAATCGGGAATGAGGCGGTCTAATGCCCAATCTCCGCCGCCTATAACATTTCCGGCGCGTGCAGTTGCCATTGAATAGCCTTCTTGCAGGAACGAGCGCCTGAAAGAGGATGACATAATTTCAACACACCCTTTTGATGAAGAATACATGTCGTAACCGCCCATGGGTTCATCTTCACGATATCCGCGGTTAATTTCTTTATTTTCGTAGCATTTATCGGTTGTGATATTTACAAAAGCCTTAACAGAAGGGCATTTTCTTGCTGCCATAAGAACATTCAATGTCCCTATAACATTTGTCTTATAAGTTAAAACAGGTTCTGTGTACGAAAGCCTGACTAAAGGCTGTGCTGCAAGGTGAAATATTATTTCAGGCTGAAAATCCTGCATTGCTTTTTCTAAGGCTGTATCATCAAGAATATCCCCAATTGCGGATTTGTAAATTTTGTCCGCAATATTCAATTCATTAAACATGGAAGGCTCGGTATTGGGGCAAAGCGAATAGCCATAGACTTTTGCGCCAAGTTTTGCAAGCCACAGTGCAAGCCAGCTGCCCTTAAACCCTGTGTGACCTGTTAAAAATACGCGTTTTTCCTTATATATATTATTAAACATGGACAGCCTCGCGATTTTGCCAGACAGCCCAGGGCGCTTTATCGTTTTCCCACATTTCTGTTAAGTCGTTTTTATCTTTCAGGGTATCCATCGGGCGCCAAAAGCCGCTATGTTTATATGCGTTAAGTTTGTGGTCTTTTGCAAGGTTTTCTAATGGAGCGCGTTCAAAAATGACATCATCCCTGTTTGGAATATAATCAAAAACTTCAGGCTCTAAAACAAAAAAGCCGCCATTAATCCAGGATTCATCGCCTTTTGGTTTTTCCATAAAGGATGTAATCATGTTATCTTCTTTAATGACAAGTGCGCCGAAACGCCCCGACGGCTGAACCGCGGTCATAGTTACAATTTTGCCTTTTTCCTTATGGTTTTTGATTAATTCATTAATATTAACATCAGAAACACCATCGCCGTACGTAAGCAAGAACGGCTCATTGCCGATATATTCCTGCGCTTTTTTAATTCTTCCGCCCGTCATTGTGTTTTGACCGGTATAAAGCATTGTAACTTTCCAGGGTTCGGTTTTTATACGGTGAATTTCAACGGAATTGTTCAGCATATCAACCGTAATATCAGAATACTGCTGATAATAATGTACAAAATAATCTTTGATAATGTGGGATTTATAACCCGTCAAAATAATAAACTCATTAAAGCCCCAGTAAGAGTAAATTTTCATAATATGCCATAAAATCGGTTTTCCTCCAATTTCCACCATGGGTTTTGGAATAAGCTTTGTTTCTTCGGATAATCTTGTGCCAAGTCCGCCGGCCAGTATTACTACTTTCATTTATGC
>JAJQDG010000210.1 GCA_021202305.1 Candidatus Gastranaerophilales bacterium | reverse complement strand
ATACTACAATATTATAAACCCTCAAATTATAGTTTTAAATAAAAAACCCGAGCTTAAAAACAAAGAAATTCATTTTTCAATAAGTCATTCAAAAGGGCTTATTGCAATTGCTTTTGATACAGACCCTGTCGGGTTTGATATAGAATATATAAAAGATAGAAATCTTGATAAATTTTCTTTGCGTTATCGTCAGAAATTTAACAGTTTAAATGAGTTTTATGAATTTTGGACAAGGTACGAAGCAAAAATTAAATTGCAGGATACTCCCGTTTTTTATAAATCCTTTGAAGGAATAAAAGGATATATGTTTTCAATAGCTTCAAAAAAAATAATTTCCGATATTCAAATAATTGCAAAAGAGTGTATGTAAAAATTAAAATTTTTCCACACACTCAAAATAAAAGTGCTTTACTGTCCGCAAATTAAATATAAAAAGGCAGCTTTTTAGCCGCCCTTTTTATTTTGCAAAATATTTAATTTAAACTATGCCCTGTGCACGCATTGCTCTTGCAACTTTTCTGAAAGAAGAAATATTTGCACCTGCACAGATATTATTTTCAAGCCCGTATTCATACGCTGCTTCTTTACACCTTGAATAAATTTTTGTCATTATTACGTCTAATTTTTGGTCAACTTCTTTATAAGACCAAAAATAGCGCATGGAATTTTGAGCCATTTCAAGACAGGATGTTGCAACGCCCCCTGCATTTGCAGCTTTTGCAGGGGCAAAAAGAACACCGTTTTCAATTAAATAATTAACGGCTTCCGTTGTTGTAGGCATATTTGCTCCTTCACCAACCGCTATTGTTCCGTTTTTGAAAATAACTTTTGCACATTCAAGATTTATGTCATTTTGCGTAGCGCAAGGAAGAACAATATCGGCTTTAATGCGGTATAAAGGCGGCACTATATCGCCGTTTTCATAATATTCAGCGCTTGAAATGTGCTGGGTATATGTTTTTATTCTTCCTCTAAGGTTTTCTTTGATTAATTTTATAGTTTCAATATCAATTCCGTTTTTATCATAAATACAACCGTTTGAATCACTCATTGCAATAACCTTAACACCGTATTCAACAGCCTTTTCAAGAGCATAAATTGCAACATTGCCGCTTCCTGAAATAACTGCGGTTTTGCCCCTTAAATCAAGTTTATTATCCTGCAGCATTTCGCGCATAAAATAAATTAATCCGTGTCCGGTTGCTTCTTTTCTTGCAAGCGAACCGCCGTATTCAAGCCCTTTTCCCGTTAAAGCGCCGGCTTCAAAAGCACCTTTTACTTTTTTATACTGTCCGAAAAGATACCCTATTTCCCTTGCGCCAACACCAATATCGCCCGCGGGAATATCAACGTTTGAACCTATGTGCATTTGAAGCTCATTCATAAAGCTCTGGCAAAAACGCATAATCTCATTGTCAGATTTGCCTTTCGGGTCAAAGTCACTGCCGCCTTTAGCTCCCCCCATTGGAAGTCCGGTTAAGGCATTTTTAAAAACTTGTTCAAATGCCAAAAATTTCATAACGCTTAAATTTACGCTTTCATGAAACCTTAACCCCCCTTTATAAGGACCTATGGCGCTGTTGAACTGCACGCGGTAGCCCCTGTTTACCTGAACCCGACCATTGTCATCTACCCACGGAACTCTAAAAGTTATAACTCTTTCAGGTTCAATAAGTCTTTCTAAAAGACCAAGCTGTCTGTATTCTTTTTCGCGTTTTAAAATAACAGGCTCTGCTGATTTTAAAATTTCCTGCGCAGCCTGAATAAATTCAGGCTGGTTCTGATTTTTTTGTTTTAAATTAATTAAAATTTCTTCTAAATATTTGCTTTTATTTATAGTTAGCGTATTTGACACTTTTTACTCTCCTAATTTATTTACTATAAGATTGCCCATTTCTTTTGTACCTACAAGAACCTTGCCTTCCGACATAATATCTTTTGTTCTGTACCCTTCTTTTAAAACATCTTTTACTGCTTTTTCAATTTTTTTATAGGCTTCATCCATTTTGAATGAATATTTTAACATCATAGCACCCGATAAAATCGTAGCAATAGGATTTACAATATCAAGCCCGGCTATATCAGGCGCGGAACCATGGATAGGTTCATAAAGCGAAACACCTTTATCGGAAAGGCTTGCGGAAGGCAAAAGCCCCAGAGAACCTGACAGCATTGAAGCTTCATCCGAAAGTATATCGCCAAAAATATTTCCGGTTACAATTGTTGAAAACTGTTTTGGCGCCCTGATTAATTGCATGGCGGCATTATCAACGTACATATGGGTTAATTCTACTTCAGGATAAGATTTGGAAGTTTCAATAACAACTTCTCTCCAGAGTCTTGAAACATCAAGCACATTTGCTTTGTCAACCGAGCAAAGTTTTTTATCTCTGACCATGGCGGTTTCAAAGGCTATTTTTGCAATTCTTCTTACTTCATCTTCGTTATAAATCATATTATTAAAACCGGTTTTTTTGCCGTTTACGGTTTCAACGCCTTTTGGTTTGCCAAAATAAACATCGCCCGTTAATTCCCTTATAATCATTATATCTACGCCCGATACTATTTCAGGTTTCAGGGGGGAACTTGAAACAAGCTCCTCAAAGACTATTGCAGGGCGCAGATTTGCAAACAAATTTAATTCTTTTCTTATTCCTAACAGCGCTTTTTCAGGGCGCACTTCAGGAGGCAGCGTATCATATTTCCAATCGCCGACAGCGCCGAGCATAACGGCATCCGAGTTTTTTGCAGCTTTAACAGTATCGTCGGGAAGGGGTTTGCCGTATTTTTCGTACGCAATTCCGCCTATCAGATAATCATCAAATTTTAATTTGAAATCAAAAATTTCTGCTGTTTTGTTTAAAACTTTTTCGGCCTCTTTAATAACTTCAGGTCCGCTTCCGTCGCCTGCAACAACCGTGATATTGTACATTTTATACTCCTAACTTTTTCTTTGTATAGTTTACAAGCCCGCCCGCATCAATTAATTCTTGAATTTCTTTCGGAAAAACGGTAACAGGGTACGATTTTCCTGTTGTCAAATTCTTTATTTCGCCTTTTTCTAAATTTAATTCTAATTCATCACCTTTAGAAGTTTCATCAGGGAGATTTTTTGATTCAACAATTATAAGCCCTATGTTTATAGAATTTCTGTAAAATATTCTTGCAAAACTTTTTGCAATAACAGCACTTATATTATTTGCCTTTATCGCAATCGGGGCATGTTCTCTTGAAGATCCGCACCCGAAATTATCACCTGCAACTATAAAGTCGCCATCCGATACTTCTTGTGCAAAGTTTGTATCAATATCTTCCATACAATGCTTTTTTAATTCCAAAGGATCAGAAGTATTAAGATATCTTGCAGGAATTATAACATCCGTATCAACATCATCGCCGTATACAAACGCTTTGCCTTTTTTTAAATTTTTCATTCAAAACTCCCATTTACATTTTTATTATCTTGTTTTATTATAGTAGCATAAAAATATTTGTTACTATACAATAAGCATTAAAACAAAGGAGAAAAAATGGAAATTCAAGAATCAATCGTTGATGCAGCCGGTCAAATCTGGAATTATTTGAACACAAACGGCGAAGTTACAACAAAGAAAATGCAAAAAGACTTAAGCCTTAGCGACAATATGGCATTTATGGGTCTTGGCTGGTTATCACGCGAAGATAAAATCAGCTATCAAAAAAAAGGTGCGCATACCAAAATTAGCTTAAGATAGTTTTTAAAAGCAGCTTTTAAATGAACAAGAACCCTAAAACCGGATAAAAGGGCAGTTCATGAGATATTTAACAAATGAGGGACGGTTAAAAAGTAAGAGCCGCCCTTCGTTTGTTTTATCTGATATTTTTTGTTAAAGATTGTTCAGCTGCATTTTTTTAAAAAGCATATCTAAAAGGTTTTAATTTTAAAGCAAATTTTACCACGGATAATCCGATTTTATCTGCCAGTTAT
>JAJQDG010000066.1 GCA_021202305.1 Candidatus Gastranaerophilales bacterium | reverse complement strand
CATTCATCCATACAGCTGTTTGATTTTTCCGGACGGCGTTTTATTGAATTTTCCTGAATTTCTATTGTTTCGCCTATGCCATCTGCCAGTATCCCGAGAAGATAATCTTCATAAGCAATAACTATTATTTTTGTATCTTTTGTTATTTGCGTTTTTTCTTTTTCGGTATAGTTAAGCAAATCTATAACCGTGATATAACGCCCTTTTACGCTTACAATACCTTTAATAAAATCCGGTGTACAGGGAACTTTTGTAATTTTTAACGCGGAAAATTTGTAAAAACCGGCTACATTTAAAATTTTTATGCAGCATACGTTTTTGTTGAGAAAAAACGTTACATAAGTATCCTGCCCTCTTATTATTTCATAGCTTACTTCACGCATTTTTCTTGCATAGTGAAGTTTTCTTCTGTGCAGTATTTCTTTAGAGCGATTGTCTTTAGGAAGAAATTCAGCTGCAGGTTTAATATTTGCTTTTCCCCTGTATTCCCCCGAATTTATGGTTTTTTCAATATTTGAAATATTTAATATTGTTGCAGAAAAATTACTTTCGGCATAAATTGCCTGAATATATGATTTTTCGGTGTCATACGGAGGGGTATTAAACGCCGCAGCATTTGTTCTTCTTATTTCTATAATATCTTCGACAATAAGCCCGAAAATATCATTTTCAGTTTTTATAATGATAATTTTACCGTCAAGCGCATAATTGCTTGTTTCCAGCCTCAAAATGTTTCTTATTGCGGCAATTTTTATAATCTGATTATTAAATTCAAGCAGCCCTGCAATGTAATCCGGCATTGATTCGGGGTATTCCAATTCAACAAGCTGCATAATATCAAAAACATGAACAATATCTATACCATAGACGGACGTTCCTACTTTGAAAAATATAAAGGTTTTTTCTCCGTGTTCAACAAGGGCATTATTCACCATCGGTAATTATCACCATATTCTTTCCGGATTTTTTAGCCGTATAAAGTGCCGCATCGGCTTTTTCCAAAAGTTCTGCCGCGTTTCTTGCATTTTTTGTGTATTGGGCGGCACCGATGCTTACCGTAACGTGCATTTTTTTATCCTCAAAAACAAAATTTCGATTTTCAACGGTTTTTCTTAACCTTTCAAGAGGAATAAATGCCTTTTGTACCGTTGTTTCAGGCATTAAAATACAAATTTCTTCCCCGCCGTAACGATATACAAAGTCGGTTTTTCGCAAAGTATTAATAAATATCTTTGAAACTTCTTTAAGAACGTAATCGCCCGCAAGGTGTCCGTATTTATCGTTTACCATTTTAAAATCATCGATATCAATCATGGCAACCGTAATAAAAGAGCCGTATCTTCTTGCACGTTCAAATTCCTGCGACAAAACAGATTTTAAATGGCGCCTTGCATAAAGCTGTGTTAATTCATCGGTTATAGAAAGAAAACAGGTTTTTGTATAAAGATATTTAAGGCGCAAAAAAAGGTCAAGTTCAGACTTTATTATATTCATAAAGCGCATTTTATTCCAGCGCAGATTTTCTTTTGAATAAAAACAAAGCTTGCCTATTAATGTATCTTCGTAGTAAAAATCCATTTCCTTTTTTGATAATAAATCATCGAAAGAAGAAAGCTGTTCTTTTTCATTTTCTGAGAGGATTTTTTCAGGCTTAAAATCACCGGCCGCATCGGGCAAAAGCTGCCGCCAAACAGAAAGCATGGTTTCATTATCAACCGAAACATTTTGTTCATGGAAAATAAGTCTTTTTGCTGCGGTATTATCGGGTGAAACAAAATAAATACATGCCAAATCATAATCCGCAATTGCCGATATTACATTAAAAATATCGACCGCAGTTGCTTTTTCATCTTTTGTATAATCGGAAATTTCTCTGAATTTGTTTGTTATTGTAGTTTTCATTAATTCATCATCAAGAATTTTATTAATCTGGGAAATAATCTCATCTTCTTCTATTTCATAGGTTGCAAGCTCTTTTTTAACAGAATCCGGTACGGGCATTTTTTCTGATATATCAATTGCCGCTTTAACAATTGTTGCCATATCGTAATCTTTTCTTAAAAAAATATCCGCACCTGATTGGCTGCCCCAAAATTTATCAAGATTTTTATCTAAAACAGTGAGCATGATAAAAGGGATGTCGTGCGTTTCTTTATTATTTTTTAACAGTCTGCACAGTTGAAACCCGCCCAAATGGGGCATTAAAACATCGGAAATTATAACGTCCGGAGTATTTTTGTAAACCTTTACAAAACCCTCTACACCGTTTTTTGCGGTATCTACATCAAAGCCTTCGCGTTTGAAAAAAATCTTGAGACTTGAAAGCTGCGTATAAGAATCGTCAATAATTAATACTTTTTTTGCCATATTTGATGATATTTAATATAATATTACCGTTACATTATACATTATTTTTAAAAAAGGGGAAATATGTTAAAAGATTACAGAAAAACCACGGTAAACAGATTAATAAATACGCAGCAGGCATTTGACACATTAATTATTTTTGCGGGAATATCAATTGCGTTCCTTACGGGGATGCGTTCGGAAGAATTAGGTTCGCTCACAATTGTCATACTTGTTCTGGGGCTTTTATTGCTTTTGTACTGGTCTTTTTATGCTACAAAGACTAAGCTTTTTAAAAAAGCGCTTGAGCGTATCATTTTTGATTCGATAGAGCAAACCTATGACCGTGCAAAAGAAATGGAGGGGCTTTCTTTAGAGCAAAAAGAAAATTTAAAAGAATCTTTTTCAAAATTAAAATACGCAAATGAGCTTGTAAACAGCTTAAAAGAAAATCTTGCCGTTATGGATAAAATTGTGGATGAAACACAAAATAAAACAAACCGCTCGCTTGAAAAAACAAACGAAGAAAATTTAGCGGTTAAGGCAAATATTGAAAAAATGTTTACAATACGCCACAAAATTCAAACAATAGCGGAACTTATTCTTGAATTATCGGAATTTATACAATCAATATCTTCTACTATCGGAACAGTTGAAGATATCGCCGAGCAGACAAATCTTCTTGCTCTTAATGCCGCAGTTGAAGCCGCAAGGGCAGGCGAACACGGGAAAGGTTTTGCGGTTGTTGCGGGCGAAATCAGAAAACTGGCAGATGAATCCAAACAGGCGACAGCAAAGATAAGCTCTTTGATAACCGATATAGAACAAACAACAAATTCAACCGTAATTGCAACGGAAGAAGGAACAAAAGAAATAGAATCCGGCATAGATCTGGCACATTCTATAGGCAGCAACGTCGAAGAATTAATTGAAGCAATAAATGAAATTTCTGTCAGGTTTCATGATATCAACTCGGTTGCACAGAAAATTAATAAAGGCGCAAGCCAAACCGAAAGTTTTGTTCAAGATTTAAACGACACTCTTGAAATTACAAATAAAACGCTGGATGAAACAGAAAAAAAACTCGAAAATATTAATCAGATAAACAAAGGTTTTAAAAATACACTGGTTGGCGAATAAAAAATGGATTTTTTACAGGAAGAACTCGATGAAATTTTAAATATTTTTTCGCAAGAGAGCAGCGAAATTTTGCAATCCATGGACAAAAACCTTCTGCTGCTTGAAAAAAAGCCTCACAATCAAGATGTTGCCATGCACCTTTTTAGAGATGCTCACAGCCTAAAGGGTTCTGCAAGAATGCTCGGATTTGTGGGCATACAAGATATTGCCCATAAAATTGAAGATGTTCTGGGGCTTATAAGAGAAGGAAAAATTCAAGCCAATCAAGAAGTAACCGATTCTATTTCGGCTGCTTTAAGCTGTATTGATACTTTAATAAAGAAAACAATAGAGCAAAAATCCGAATTTAAAAGCCCTGAAGGTGAAATGCACATAAAAAAGCTGAATGCAATTTGCGAGAATTCAGGCAATGTTCCCCTAAAAAATACAAATGAGGAACGCAATGATTTTTTGTACATTAATTTTGAAAAATTTGAAGATTTAATAACAGGAATTATTTTTTTAT
>JAJQDG010000112.1 GCA_021202305.1 Candidatus Gastranaerophilales bacterium | reverse complement strand
ATAAAAAATTCAAATAAATATATTTCAAATACAGCTGCATTTGATTAAGAGAGTACTGTAAAAATTTTAATTTTCCGCACCGCGTTTCTTAAATTAATTTTTGCATTTTTTCAAAATTTTTGTATTAGAATGGTTAATATACAGGAAAAGGAGATTAATATGAGAGATTTATCACCCCTTCAAAAAGCAAGATTAAATTACAATCCTAAATTGGCAGGCGCCCTTGTTAAAGGAATAAAAAACGTAAAAATATCATTTTCAGGCGCTACTTCTGCCGTTAAGGACGAAAACGAAATAAAAGAACTTTTTAAAGATGTATATGGACAGCCGATTGCTTCATTTTCAGATAAGGGTGAATCTCTCAGCATGTTAAATAAAAATGTCGGCGTAATACTTTCAGGGGGGCAAGCCCCCGGCGGTCATAATGTTATTGCGGGGCTTTATGATGCTCTAAAGCAGGCAAATTCTTCAAATAAATTGTACGGTTTTTTGGGTGGACCTTCCGGAATAATTGATTCTGAATATATTGAATTTAATGATGAATTTATCAATGAATACAGGAACACAGGCGGCTTTGACATAATAGGCTCCGGCAGAACAAAACTTGAAACGGAAGAACAGTTTGAAAAAACTCTTGCAACATGCAATGCACTTAACATTTCGGCAATTGTTATTATTGGCGGAGATGATTCAAATACAAATGCCTGCATGCTGGCTCAATGGCTGAAAGCTAAAAATACCGGCATTCAAGTAATAGGCTGCCCGAAAACGATAGACGGCGATCTTAAAAATTCACAAATTGAAATATCTTTCGGGTTTGATACAGCTGCAAAAACCTATTCTGAACTTGTAGGCAACATTCAAAGAGATGCTAATTCGGCTAAAAAATACTGGCATTTTATCAAGCTTATGGGACGTTCCGCAACGCATGTCGGCTTGGAGGTTGCGCTTCAAACTCAGCCGAATATTGCCCTCATTTCGGAAGAAGTAGAAGCTAAAAAGCAATCTTTAAAAAGCATTGTTGATTACATAACGGATGTTGTTGTAAAAAGAGCAAATGCGGGCAAAAATTTTGGCGTTGCATTAATCCCTGAAGGTTTAATTGAATTTATTCCGGAAATGAAAACAATGATTTCAGCTCTGAACGATATTCTGGCATCTCTTGAAAAAGAAAGCTCATTTGTAAATGCGCAAAATGAAGAAAAATATTCCATAATTTCTGCAAAATTGGATAATGAAAGCGCCGGAGTTTTCAATTCTCTGCCTTCTTTAATTAAGGCTCAACTCCTTATGGACAGGGATCCGCACGGCAATGTTCAGGTTTCAAAAATAGAAACAGAAAAGCTTTTAATTGAAATGGTTAAAGCTAATTTAAAACAAAGAAGCGATTTTAAAGGCAAATTCTCTGAACAAGCGCACTTTTTCGGGTACGAAGGACGCTGCGCAGCACCAAGCAATTTTGATGCAGATTATTGCTATTCTTTAGGGTACAATGCTTTTGCGCTTATATCGGCAGGGCTTAGCGGGTATCTTTCATGTATTAAAAATTTAACGGAGCCTGCAGCTAATTGGAAAGCCGGCGGAGTACCCCTTACAATGATGATGAATATGGAAAAACGCCACGGGAAGATGAAACCCGTTATTCAAAAAGCGCTTGTAGACTTAAACGGACCCGTGTTTAAAGAATTTGAAACAAACAGAGAAAAATACGCTCTTGAGGATTGTTATGTATACCCCGGTGCAATTCAATATTTCGGTCCTGCGGAAGTTTGCGACTGCACTACTCTTACTTTGCAATTAGAACAGAAAGTAGCGGTACAATGCTAAAATGCGGCATAGTAGGGCTTCCAAATGTCGGAAAATCCACGCTTTTTAATGCACTGACAATTTCAGACAATGCTCAAAGTGCAAATTATCCTTTTTGCACAATAGAGCCTAATGTCGGTGTCGTTAATGTGCCTGATGAAAGACTTTATACTATAAAACCGCTTGTTAAAACCCAAAATGTAGTTCCGGCTGCAATTCAATTTGTTGATATAGCAGGGCTTGTAAAAGGTGCAAGCAAGGGCGAGGGACTTGGAAACCAATTTTTGGCAAACATAAGAGAATGCGACGCTATCATTCAGGTGGTAAGATGTTTTGATGATTCCAACACCGTTCATGTTGCAGGAAAAGTTGACCCGATTGATGATATTGAAACAATAAATACAGAACTTGCCCTTGCAGATATTCAAACACTGGAAAACAGGCTCAAAAAAATTACAAAAACAGCAAAATCCGGCGACAAAGAAGCAATTATGGAAAATTCAATTATAGAGCGGATTATGCCTATACTGGAGGAGGGGCATTTTGTAAACGTAAAAGAGCTTTTCAATGAAGAAGAACAAAAAATTGTAAAACAGTTTTTCCTTCTTATGACAAAACCCGTTATTTATTGCGCAAACGTTTCGGAAAAAGAACTTCTAAACGGCAACGATTATGTCAAAAAAGTGCAGGAATATTCCAAAAAACAGGGCAGTGAAACGGTAATAATCTGCGCCCAGCTTGAAGCGGAACTTGTTTCTTTAGATAGAGAGGAAGCCAAAAACTATTTAGAAGAATTGGGAGTAAAAAATTCAGGCATTGATAAAATGATAAAATCCGCATACTCTCTTTTGGGGCTGCAAACGTATATTACAGCCGGCGAAAAAGAAGTAAAGGCATGGACAATCAAAACCGGTACAAAAGCGCCGCAGGCAGCGGGAGTTATCCATACTGATTTTGAAAAGGGCTTTATTAAGGCGGAAGTTGTCTCCTATAAAGATTTTGTTAATTCGGGTTCCTGGGCAAATGCCAGAGAAAAAGGGCTTGCGCGCCTTGAAGGCAAAGATTACATTGTTCAAGACGGCGATATTATGCTTTTTCGTTTTTCAAATTAGCTTGAAGGATTATGCAAATTCCTTTTATTAAGCCGATTTATTAATTCCAAATCAAATAAAAGGGCGGTTCATTTTTTAGGCGCGCTTTTATTTTAATAATCAATTTCTTTTTGTAATTCTTCTAAGTATTTAACGCTTTCAAAAAGCGCTTCTCTTTCAAATATTTCAAAAGTTATCTGCGGATAAATCTGCATTTCTTTAAGCGCCAATAAAACTTTTTTTACATCGACAGTTCCCTTTTTAAGAGAACCATGGGCATCTTCATCCTTGAAATTATTATGAAAATGCATGTGATGAAGCATAATTCCGTAATTTTTTATCCAATCTTCAATTGGAATAACAGAATGCAAATTGCAATGCCCTATGTCAACCGTAGCTCTTAAATTCGGGGAATTAACCGCCGCTATTATATTTCTAATCATTTCAAAATCGGGTTCATGCACATTTTCAATTGTTGCCGTTATCCCGCATTTTTCAAAATCAGGAATTAATTCATTAAAAAACTCGACTGAATTATGAAAAAAATTATCGCGATAGACTTGTTGTTTCAATAAATTATTAAAACATGTATGAAAAACTACTGTTTTTGCTCCAAGGCAAGAAGCAATTTCAAGGCTTTGATAATATCTTTTAACGGAAATTTCTCTTATGCCTTCATCTTTTGAAACAGGACAGAGTGTTGAAAAAAATCCATGAAGGGTAAGATTTCCTTCCAGATCTTTTATTGCATCTTCATATTTTTTAAGCGTTTCATAAAAATTTTCGTCTAATTCGCGCAAACGCCCGAAACGGCTGATTTCAAGCCCGACCTTTAGTTCATTTGCCGTTTGAACAGCCTTATAAATATCATGATATTCTACTGTTGAAGATATAAATTTTTCAATTTTTTTCATAATATAATAACGTTATGTATATTTTTGAACTTATATACAAAATATTTTATAACATAAAACATAAAAAAAACACAGATACAAATGTTGAAAATGAATATGAAAATTGCGATCACATATTTGTTCCCGTTGATTCAACAAAAAAAGTTTTAGCCTGCACAAAATGCGGAATAATTAAAAAATTATAG
>JAJQDG010000208.1 GCA_021202305.1 Candidatus Gastranaerophilales bacterium | reverse complement strand
ATTTAATTAAGTATTAATTAAATACTAACACAAAAGCAAAAAAGCGCAATAATGACCGCTTATTTTGTAATGCAAATTTACACATAAAAAAGGGAGTACAAAAAATGTTAGCAAAAGAAAAAGAGTTTAAAACGGGTTATTCTACAAGTTTAAAAATTTCAACAATGAAAGCAATTGACGAATATTCCTACAAATTAAGAATGTCAAGGGGTGAAGTCGGACGCAAAATTATTGAATATTTTATCGAGCATAACGACGTTGAGGATTTGCAGGAATAAGGCGGGGTAAATCTGGCATGGATTTTGTTATAAGCGAACCGAATCTAAAAGGAAAAAACAAACAATACGGATTGATTATCAGAATGCCGACCGAACAATGTTCAGATGAAGAACGCGACTACATGAGAGCAAAGTATATTTGTAAATTGCTTGAATGGAAACGGGCGGAATTAGAAGAAGAACAAAAACTAAAGGCAGTTTAAAGAGAAAATGACAAAAGACGGGTTTCAAATTGAAGAAAATAAGGCGCAGGGCTTTATAAAATTATATCGTTCATTCACCGCATGGGAATGGTACGACGATGTAAATGTTTATAAGCTATATACGCATTGTCTTATAAAGGCTAATTATAACGATAAAAAATGGAAAGGTGATATTGTTCGGCGCGGGTCTTTTATTACGTCTATCGGAAAATTAAGCATTGAAACAGGTTTGACAATTCGGCAAATTAGAACGGCATTAAATAAGCTAAAATCGACAAACGAATTGACATGCAAAACGACAAGCCGAAACACAATTATAACAATAAATAATTATGATTTGTACCAAGCTGATGACACACAAAGCGACAAGCAAGCGACAAACGACCGACAAACGACCGACAAGCAAGCGACAACAACTAAGAATATAAAGAATATAAAGAATGATAAGAATATAAATAAGGTAGAAAGTTTAGAAAATGACGCAAGAAAAAATTTTGTTGCAAAAAGTTTTTTTCAAAAACTTTTTACGATAGACGAAGAAATAAAAAAATATTCTTCCTTAAAAGATTTATTTATCGAGTTTTTGGAATATAAGACAGCCATTAAAAAGCAATATAAAACAGAAAAAAGCGTCCGCAATGCTTTTTTGGATTTTGTTAGGTTGTCAAAAAATGATGAAAAGTATGCCCGTGCGCTTGTTGATAATTCAATTGCGCGCGGTTGGCAATCAATATTTGATTTGTCAAAAGAACAAAAAATCGCATTTCAAAAGGCGCAACATGAAAATCAATCAATGTTGGACGATTGGGAAAGTAGGTGTATGTAATGGAAAAGATTAAAATGAGATTTGGCGCAAAGCCCGAAAATATTAATTCGTCTGTGGATTTGTTTTATTTGGAATCTTATGCATTGTTTGGCGAAAATGCACCCGCATTAAAAAAAGCGGGCATAATGTTTGATGAAACCGCCGATTTAAAAGCAGTTGATGATTTTTTAAGAAAAGAATATTGCGCAATTCAAGCGGAAAAATACAAAAAACAAGCCAATTTAAGCAAACGTTTTTCAAAAAGAACATTTGCAACATTCAAGATTGAAAATGACACGCAAAAAAGCGCATACGACAAAGCCCGTGAATATGCAAAAAATATTAAAAGTCATATCGAAACGGGGACAAATATTCTTTTTGTCGGCAAAGGACATGTCGGAACTGGTAAAACACATCTTGCGTGTGCAATCGCCAATGATGTACTTGAACAGGGAATCCCCGTCAAAGTTTTAAATGTTGTCGCACTTGTTGACGAATTAAAAGAGTTTACACAGGCAAGAAAACAAGAATTAAAGACGGTCAAAGTCTTATTGATTGATGATTTAGGCAAAGAAAACAGCACAACATGGCTATGTTCCGAAATATACGGAATTATAAATGCGCGCTATGAAAATGAATTGCCGACAATCATTACAACAGAGGGAAATTTAAAAGACCTTGAAGACAATTACAAAATTGAAATCGACGAAAAGATTGTCAATAAAGGTAAATCAATGGTAAGCAGATTAACTGAATCTTGTTTTTTGGCGGTTTTGGATTGCGACGACTACAGAAAAAAAGCGGGGACAAAATGCGATTAAACGATTTTGAAGAACAAAAATTAAAAAATAATATTCGCAAAATGGGCAAAGTTTTAAGATTTGCATTTTACGGGAAAAGCGACGCATATATTGGAACTTATGCGCTATTAGCGTCGCAGGCTTTAATGGAAAGCTATTTGAATTCTGATTGCGAAAACGAAAACGAATTTAAACAGCTCCGCGCTTGTCTTATAAATACACTTTCGGAATATCAAAAAAGCATTTATTTAACAAAATTTAAAGGGGGTCAATATGGCAGATATTAATTCGGTTTTTTTATCGGGAAACATAGGCAATCCGCCCGAAATGAAATATTTTGAATCGGGGGCGGTAGTTGTCAATTTTTCGGTTGCGGTTGATGAATGGCGCGGAAATGAAAAAGGCACAAAAACAAATTGGTTTGATTGCAGGGCATGGGGGAAAACCGCAGAATTTATCGGGGATTACGCAAAAAAAGGAAGTTTAGTCATGATTGGCGGAAGTTTAACGATTGATTCATTCAAGGCGCAAGACGGAACTAACCGCAATAAAACAGTGATACTTATTAACGATATTAAAATCGCTAATCAAAATTAGGTTGTTATGGATATAAGAAATTATTTTAAAAATAAAAAATTAGATGAAATTTTAACAAAAAAATTGACGTCGCGCGAAGTAAGAATTTTAAAAATGTATGCGAACGGATTTTCAGTTAAAGAAATAACGGAAATTTTAACCATTTCGGAATCTACTGTCAGAACACACATAAAAAATGTCTATACAAAGGTCAAGATTGATGATTCCGCCGATTGCAAAATGACTTTGTGTTTATTTTGGCACTTATACCGCCCGCAACTTGAAAAAAAAGAGGGATTAAAAAAATGCAGGAAATAAGAAAACAAACGCAGGAACAAAAAGTAATTGCGCTTTTAAAACATGGTTGGTTTACCAATTACGGAATGCAACAAAAATTAAAATCAAGTTCGGCAGACCGCGCATTCAGACGTGCAAGAGCAAAAGGACTTGACGGCTTTAAATTTTTAAAACGCGTCAAAAAGAATGCGCCCGTTTATTGTTTTGAATATCGAATTGTTAAGGATGAGGAAAAATGCAACAAATAGATAGGGATTTAATACAAAAAGAACAGGTTTATTTGATTAACGATTCTTTTCAGAACCGAAAACAATACAACATTCCTAAAGCTCAACTTGTTTTAACTGATATTCCGTATAATTTGGGCAATAATGCTTATGCCAGTAATCCGCAATGGTACAAAGACGGCGACAATAAAAACGGTGAATCGGAACTTGCAGGAAAACAATTTTTTGATACTGATAAGAATTTTAATTTAAACGAGTTCTTCCATTTTTGTTCTAAACTCTTAAAACCCGAACCAAAGGAAGCGCGAAAAGCAGGATGTTTAATAATATTTTGCGCATGGGAACAGCAATCGGAACTTGTAACAATCGCCGATAAATTCGGATTTAAAAATTGTATTCCGTTGAATTTTTACAAAAACTACAGCCCGCAAGTATTAAAAGCAAATATGAAGATTGTAGGCAATACCGAATATGCACTTTTATTTTATCGTGATAAATTACCGAAGTTCAATAACAACGGGCAAATGATTTTTAATACAATACCATATCCGCGCGATACCGTAACACCTAAAATACATCCGACACAAAAAAGCATTCATGTAATTTCAAGACTGATTGAAATATTTACGGATATTGACGACGTAGTAATTGACCCTTGCGCAGGGTCGGGCGTTACTCTATTGGCGTGTAAAAAATTGGGTCGCCGCTGTTACGGGTTTGAGATTAAAAAAGAATTTGTGCGCGATTTCAACGAACAATTGATTTCAAGCGTACAAACAAATTTATTTGGCATAAAAACAACGGGGGGGGGGGGTATTATTTGAAA
>JAJQDG010000132.1 GCA_021202305.1 Candidatus Gastranaerophilales bacterium | reverse complement strand
CGTAATAATAAAAGACGGCGAAGAGAACAAAAATTTTGAAACTTATCGCTTTATAACAGAAGCGCTTCTGCAAAAAAAAATTGAAAGAAAAGATACGATTATTGCCTTTGGCGGCGGTGTTACGGGAGATTTAACGGGTTTTGCCGCAGCAACCGTTTTAAGAGGGGTTAAGTTGATTCAAATACCCACAACCTTGCTTGCTCAGGTGGATTCATCTATCGGCGGCAAAACCGGACTTAACACAAAATACGGCAAAAATTTAATCGGAAGTTTTTACCAGCCAAACCTGGTTTTAATCGATCCGGATGTTTTAAATACACTTGGTGAACCGGAAATAAAAACAGGGCTTGGTGAAATCATAAAATACGCATTTATAGAAAGAGATTGCTCTGAAAATAATGACTACTATTTATATAATTACCTTTTTGATATTCAAAAAAAGGAATTTATGAAAAATATAGAAGAAATAATTTATAGATCTATGGCGCTTAAAACGGAAGTTGTATCAAGGGACGAAAAAGAAGAAGATCTGCGCACCGTTTTAAATTTCGGGCATACATTTGCTCATGCAATTGAAGCATTAACGGATTATAAAAAATATACCCATGGTCAGGCTGTTGTAATGGGCATAAAATCAGCGTTTGAACTTTCATTAAATATGGGGTTCATCGAAAAAGATTATTATAATTCGGCAAACACGCTGATAGATAAATTTTCTTTAATTCAAAACCATAAAATCCAATGCGACAAAAATGACTTTATAAATGTTATGAAATCGGATAAAAAAGTGATTTCTTCAAAAATACGCCTTGTTTTGCCGGTAGATACAGGAAAAGTCAGGGTTTTTGCCGATATCAATGAAAAAGATATTAAACGCGTCATATAAAATTCTATTTAATATAATAAAGATACCCTGCACTTTTTAATAAATGCAGGGTATCTGCTTTGATTATTTTATTTTGATAAAAAATATCGATTGTGCTTAATTTTTGAGAACTATATCGCTGACAGCTTCAGCACAATCATCACAAATGCCTTCTTTATTTAAATTACGATATTTCCAGCATCTCTGGCATTTTTCACCTGAAGCTTTTGAAACCTGTATTTTAATTCCATCCTGTTCAAAAGTATGTATTGCATTAAAATCAGGTTTTTCGCCGATGTAAACGTGCGAAACTATAAATAAATCACCAAGTTCGTTTTTATATTTTTCCAATAACGCTGAATTTTCGCAGGTTATCAAAACATCCGCTTCAAGCGAACTTCCAATAATTTTGTTCACGGAAGCGCGCAGGGGTTCAATTGCTTTTGTTGTTATTTCCCTTATTTTTAACAGCTCGCCGTATTCTGCTTCTAATTCCTTATTTTCCCACCTTGAATTTGTCTTTGTCCAGCTTGAAAGCAGAATACTTTCAAGCCCGTTTTTTTGACAGTCCGGCATATTTTGCCAAATATCTTCTGCCTGATGAGGCATTACGGGAACCAAAATTCTTGTTATTGTTTGCAGAATTTCATATAAAACAGTCTGGCAGGCTCGGCGCGAAAGCGAATTTTTGCCCGCAGTATAAAGCCTGTCTTTAACAATATCAAGATAAAAAGAACTCAAATCCACCGTTGCAAAATTTTGCAAATATTGAAAATACTTATAAAATTCATACTCTTCAAATGCTTCATCTACATTTTTTATCAGGTTATTTAATTTTGAAAGAGCAAATTTATCAATAGATTTTAATTTATCGTATTCAACATAGTCTTTTTCCGGGTCAAAATCAAAAAGGTTGCCCAAAAGGAAACGCGCCGTATTTCTTGTTTTTTTAAATACTTCAACAAGCTGATTGATTATATTTTGACCGATTTTTATATCATTTCTGTAATCAACGCTTGCAGCCCAGAGCCTTAAAACATCGGCACCATATACTTTTATAACCTCCTGAGGCAAAACAACATTGCCGAGAGATTTTGACATTTTTCTTCCTTCGCCGTCTAAAACAAAACCATGGCATAAAACTTCTTTATAAGGCGCAATTCCAACCGTGGCGGCACATGTTAAAAGCGAAGATTGAAACCACCCTCTGTGCTGGTCTGAACCTTCAAGATACATATCAACGGGAATTGATTTTTTATCGGTGAACTCACCGCTGCGTTTTTCTACAACGGCACGCCAGCTTATTCCCGAATCAAACCAGACATCCATAATATCAGTTTCTTTTTCAAAATCCTCACAGCCGCATTCGCATTTTGTACCTTCCGGCACAAATTTTTCTGCACCGTATTTTACCCAGGAGTCTGACGATTCTTTTTCAAAAATACCGGATATCAAATCGATTGTTTCATCGTTAATCATCGGCTTATTGCATTTTTTGCAATATAAAACAGGAATTGGAACACCCCATGCCCTTTGACGTGAAATACACCAATCAGTGCGGTTTGCAACCATGTTTGAAATTCTTTTTTCGCCTGCCTGAGGTATCCATTTTACATTTTTAATTGCATTTAAAGACTGCTCCATAAAATCGCCGACTTTTACAAACCACTGCGGAGTTGCTCTGTAGATAACGGGCTGTTTGCAGCGCCAGCAGTGGGGATAGCTGTGTGTAATCGGAGATTTTTTAACCAGAGCGCCAGATTGTTCCAATTTTTGCATTACAATTTCGTTGCCGTCCTGATAATAAACACCTTCAAGTTCTTTTACTTCACCTGTCCAGCGCCCTTTTTTATCAAGGGGCGAAAACGTTTTAATGCCGTATTTCTGACAGACTTCCCAGTCCTCAAGACCATGCCCCGGGGCTGTGTGAACAGCACCTGTACCTGCATCAAGGGTAACATGTTCACCTGTTATAATTGTTGAAAAGCGCTCTAAAATAGGGTGTTTAGTATTTATGTTTTCTAAAGAGCTTCCTTGGGTTTTTGCAGCAAGTTCAAAATCATCTTCCGTTTTGCCGGTATCTGCCGCAAATGCCTCTAAAAGACTGCAAGCTATAACCCAATATTCGTCATTAACATAATAAAGCCCGTATTCGTAATTCGGATGAACACTTATTGCAAGATTTGAAGGAATTGTCCACGGAGTTGTTGTCCAAATTACCATATACGCTTTTTTATCAAGTTTATCGAGGTTGAAGGCTTGAGCCAATTCGCTTTTATCACTTATTTCAAACTTAACATAGATTGAATCTGATGTGATATCCTGATATTCAACTTCTGCTTCTGCAAGTGCCGTTTCACAGTGCGGACACCAGTATACAGGTTTTAAACCCTTTTGAATAAATCCTTTTTTATAAATTTCGCCGAATACTTTAACCTGTTGAGCTTCATAATCGGGCGCAATTGTGATATACGGGTTTTCCCAATCACCTAATACGCCGAGACGTTTAAAATTTGCCTCCTGCCCTTTTAAATTTTTCAGGGCAAATTCGCGGCATTTTTGCCTTAATTCGTACGGGCTTATTGCATCTTTTCCGCCCTTTATGGTTTTTGCAACAGCATTTTCTATAGGCAGACCATGCGCATCATACCCCGGGACATAGTTTGCGTAATAACCTTTTTGAGCCTTATGTTTAATTATTATATCTTTTAAAATTTTATTTAAAGCATGTCCTATATGGATTTTATCTGAACTTAAATAAGGAGGGCCGTCATGCAGAATAAAAGAATTTTTTTTATCTCTTTGAGCAAGATTTTTTTCATAAATTTTATTTTCTTCCCAAAATTTTTGTATTTCTAATTCTCTAATGGCGGCATTTGCACGCATTGCAAGAGTTGTAGAAGGTAAATTTAAAGTATCTTTATATTCTTTTTTATTCTCCATTTTTAGTTCCTCTAAAATACAGTTTTGCTATGTATCATTATATAACAAAATAAAATTTTTATTTTTATTGGTGCCTTTTGTGCATTATTTTAAATAAAATTCTGCTCTTATACGGCACCCGTTAATAATATTTTGTGTTCCAATTTAAAACTCTTTTATTGCACCTATGTATAAATATTGATATAATTAAAATGTAAATTATAAAGGA
>JAJQDG010000190.1 GCA_021202305.1 Candidatus Gastranaerophilales bacterium | reverse complement strand
GACTATCCCGGGTGTTTTGGCACACCATAAAGAAACCGTTTTAAAAACGGGTTTAAAAAAAGCGCAGGCTGTTTTAAGTTCTGCCTTAGAATTAATGATTTATGAAACGGGTGTTATTCCAAATTATAAAAATTATACGAATAACAGTTTTTTCCCCGTATTTAAAACGTATCTTTCAGGACTTAAAGATTTCTGTGAAAACACCAGATGTTCAAGTTATAATATTCCGGATGAATTGCAGGATGTTTACCATACATATAATGACAGAAGCGATATTGAGCAGCTGCGTTTTGATGAAGGTCAGGCAATTTTATCGGATGGCATGCTTTTAATGGTTCAAAATACAAGTGCAGTTGACGGAATTATATTTTTGACAATGGATATAAACGGGTACGGAAATAAACCGAATAAATGGGGTCATGACCTTTTTACTTTTCAGATTGACCCTGAAACAGGCGAGCTTATTCCTATGGGACATCCAAATGCATATTATAATAGCAGCAGCTATTGTTCTAAAACAGGTACAAGTACAATCAACGGCATAAGCTGTACTTATCCGGCATTAACCGAAAAAGATTATTTTAAAAATCTGCCGTAAGATAAAATTATGCATAAAATTTTTTGCCCTTATTGAGCCTTATTGCGCCCCTGCCGTGTATTATTTTGTTCTTATTATACTATTTTGCGCCGCAGCCCGCATTAAGTAATGTAAAGTTATGTAAATTGCACTTGAGGATGCGGAAAAACCCAAAAAATGACAATTTTTGAGGTTTTTCAAATCCGACCCAAAGGGTGTGTGAGATACAGGCTGCGCGCTATCCCGCGCACAGCCTGCAAGTGAAACCGTACCCCGAATTGCTAAGAAAAATTTTAATTTTTCCGCAAACTCACTTAGCAAAGTATTTTTTTTACAGGCGTTAAGTTTGTGTATGTTAAAATTATATGCATTGTGTTGTTATATTAATATTTAAAGGAGAGAAAAATGCTCAACAGAGTTGATTCGGTGAATTTCAGCCCCAGAAATTACAGTGTAAGTACAAATCAGGTTCAAAAAACAAAAAATAATGCCTCTAATCCGGTTTCATTCAGCGCCGCACCAAATTACAGCGCAGATAAAATTGCCGCCGCATACAAAGGCTATAATAATATAAACTTTGCATCAACGCTTTCTTTTACGGGCAGCGGTCTTGCAGCTGTATTTAATGATTTCAGCCAGGCTATGGTTACCTGCAAAGATAAAGAAGCAGGCAGTGAAGGCGAAGAAGTAGGTCAAAGGGCAAACGTAAGCGACATGGCTTCTTCCGTAAGAGAAGACTTGCCGAATAAAGATGATGCAATTAAAGCAAATATTCTTGTGCTTAAAGATAAAGGCGCTTCCACTATAACAGATGCAAGATCTCAGCTCAAAAAGGCAAAAGGCAACAATATAGTTTTTCAAATGGTTGTAAGACCTCCAAGGGACAAAAAAGATGATTCTCACCGTACACACTTTGTGCAGCAGGTATTAGAATTTGAAACAACGCCCCCTATTTACGGATATAACGGCAGCGTTGTTGACGGCGCAGAAGAGAAAGCTTATGTATTAAACACAAAGGGCAAGTTAATGTCCGTTATAGAAGACGGGGATGATGTTCTTTTGACAAACGCAGGCAGCATTAGTAAAAAAGACGATTCTAAAGGCACTATGACCGTTGAAGCAAATGAATACAATATTAAATCAAAAGACGGAAGCAAGCTTGATCCGAAAGAACTCGTCCGCTTAAATTCTTCTGAAAGCGTAAGAAGGGAAGAAGATATTGCAAATTTGACTGCCACAAAAAATAAATTCAAGCCGTTTAAGGTACAAAATGTTCCTGCTGTTACAAAAAAATCGGGCGGCTCTCAAGGGGGCGGGACAGAAATTGTTATAGGCTTAGAAAAAGGAAGATTTGTTCCCGAAATTATAGATTCAATTCAAACTTTTTGCGATAAAGTAGACAATGGTGAAATAGTTTTGGATGAATTTGTACCTGCCAAAAACGCCCAATCAATGCAGCTTTCAATGCTTGCAGGCGGGTTTGGATCACGTGCCGAATATGCAAATGCTTCCGCAAGCAAAATTATGCACGCAAAAGAAGACGGCTCTGATTTAACAAAAGGGTGTTTCAGAACGGCAACCGGTTTAACCCCTATGGAAACAAGCTTTATTTCGCTTCATAAAGCGGGGCTTTTAGATTGTTCAAAGGGCAATTTGGGTATAGGCAAAAATATTAAATTTTACCTGAATGATTCGGGGCAAAATCGCGGCAACGGCGGATTTTCAGTAAATATGTACGACACTATGGAAAGAGAAGGCAGGGATAGTCTTTTAATTCTTCCAAATGATGCTATGTCAAGAATACCAAAAGCATTAAGCGAAACAACCGCCCTTATGAACACAGGCAAGGCAGCAGTTGTTATGATTGCAAAAGAAGTTGATAAAGAAGATGCAAGAGGGTCGCTCGGTATCATGAAAATTGATGATGAGGGCAAAATTGAAGCATTTGCGGAAAAACCAAAAGTATTTGAAGAAGGTTATGTTGACAAGAACGGTAAATGTTTTGCAAATACCTTCCAATTTGCGGTAAGCAAAGAAGCATTTGAAGCGCTTTCAATTGTAGAACCCTATCTGCCGCCGGTTGAACTCGGGAAAGAATCAAGGGATTGGTCAAAAGTGTTTACCCCTGTATTAATGGGAATTACGCAAAATGACAACCTTGAAGATATGCAAAAACAAATTAAAAATTCTCTGGACGCCGTGAAAGAATTTAAAGGCAAAGGGTACGGCGAAATTCCTTTAGAAGTTTTACAAGAGGCTAAAGATGTTCTTGGCAATCAACAGATATATGCTGTTAAAACAAATGAACCCTGGGCTGATTGCGGCACATTAAATGCCCTGTATCATACAACCATGCAAATAGCTTCCGGTGATTTTCCGCTTGAAGATTTTGAAAGAAAACATGTAATAGATTCAATTGATACAAAAACAGGGCTTGTGGCTTCAACCCCCGAACAAAAGAAAAGAATTGAAGATAAATGGAATATTGAAGGACAGGTTATGGTTGTACCAAAAGCTAAAACCGTAAGCAAAGATACTGTGGAAAAATCGGCGCATGCAGTTGTGCGTTATTCGGATAAACAGTAATTTTCGGCTAATTTATAAAAAGGGGGCGGCTAAAAAGCAGCCCTTTTTTTATTGCACAGGCTATAGGGCAGCCCGCGCTTTAATTATTCTAAAATTCCCTGAAATACTGTTGTTTTTTTACACCTGATTATTAAAATGAAGTTATGATTGATTGTGCAAAAAATTTATACGAAATTTTAGATGTTTCTCCCAATTCAACAACAGATGAAATTAAGGCTGCGTATAAAAAATTAGTAAGAATTTATCATCCCGATTTGAATAAATCAAAAAGCGCAGAAACCGCCTTTAAGCTTTTAAATAACGCTTACGGGATACTTTCAAATAAAGAAAAAAGAAATAAATATAATACACTTCTTGAAACTTCAAAACAAGAAAAAATAACCCGAAATGAAGATATAATCATAAAAGAAGTCAAAATAACGCAGGATGAAGCAACAAGAGGCACCACAAGAACGGTTAATATTTTAAACAAGCAAAAATGCCCGAAATGTACGGGCAGAAAATTTATAAACGGCATGATATGCAGTTTTTGCCTCGGCGAAGGCGAAAAGAATATATACAGAAAAATTGATGTCCAAATAAATAAAAATACAGAGAACGGAGATTTAATTTTTGCAGCCAAAGTAAACCAAAGCGCGCTATATGATAAAAAGCTCTATTTAAAAATAAAAATTGAACGCGCCCTTGAACCCGTGCCGACGGATTTTGGAATGGCAGTCAATGTTGAAATTCCTCTGTATGACGCAATATTAGGTAAAAAAAGCGAAATAAACCTTAAAGGAGTGGGGTTTATTGATTTTGTAATTCCGCCGTTATGCGCGCCTAATACAAAAATTGCGCTTGTCGGGAATTATTATGCGCTTATTAATGTAATTTTTCCAAAAAATATATC
>JAJQDG010000162.1 GCA_021202305.1 Candidatus Gastranaerophilales bacterium | reverse complement strand
CATCAATTATAACTGCAACCGAATGGGGAATTTCATCTTTAGTATTTAAAATAATTTTTTCACGAATAACTTCTGATGAAATTTGGCGCATATTTTGATTTGTTATTGTTTCATCAGAATAAAGGGGGCTGCCTTTTGGCAGAAATTCTTTTATTTTTTCAATTAATTTTGAAACATTTTTGCCCGTTAACGCAGAAATTCTTATAACCGGATAATTTTCTTCAAACAGCATTTTATACGTGCATATATTTTCTTCCGTTTCTTTTGCTTCATCAATTTTATTTACGGCAATAATTACCGGTTTTTTTGTTTTTTTAATGCAATTTTCAACTATCCACATATCGCCTTTTCCCGCTTTTGTTTTAGCATCTGCCAGAAAAAGCAGTACATCCGCATCTTCTATTGCTTTAAATGATTGAATGGAAAGGTATTCGCCAAGTTTGTTTTTCGGTTTATGAATGCCGGGGGTATCTATAAAAATTATTTGTGCCGAATCATCCGTATAAATTCCCTGAATCTGCCCCCTTGTTGTTTGCGCTACGGGCGTTGTAATTGCAATTTTCTGCCCTGTTACATAATTTACTAATGTAGATTTGCCCACGTTCGGGCGGGCTAATACGGTTATATAACCGCATTTATAATCTGTTACATTTGATATTTTTTCTCTATTCATAGTATAATTGTACTATGAAATCCAAAACTTGGGGATGACTTTGAGGATGAAAAAATTTTATATAGTATTTGCCGCGCTTATTGTGCTGTTTTTTTGCACGGGAAGGCTGCTTGCGGCGAACAGTGATTTTAAAAACAATCTCTTAAAAATTGAGCTTACAAAAACCGATGATACCCATTATAATATCGGGCTGTATACTCAAAAAGCGTATAATGAACCTGTAAAAATAATCAAAAAAACAGATACAATATACTATTTCCTTTTACCTGAAACAAGCCACTCTATAACATCGGTGCAGCCTGTCGGGGATATTAAAAATGTTCTGGTTAAATCATATCCTTATGCGGGGCAGGATTTAGATAATGCTTATACAAAAGTTGCAATAATAACTTCAAAACCCCTTAATTTAACTACTTCCCTGAAAACGGCAGACCCTTCAATTTCGCCGCGCCTTAATCCCTTGAGGCTTGCAAAATTGGATCAGGTTTTTGAAAACTATGCTCAAAGACTTGCAAATAATAATGTTCCGACTCCATTATCGGAATTCGGAAAACCGGCTTCAACAGCAAAGACCGATACCCAAAAAACTGCTTCTGCTTCAACTCAAACAAAACAAACAGCAGAGATAACAGCCAAAACCGTTTCTACACCCGTAAGCACAACCGCAAAATCCTCCCTTAAAAGTACTGATACAATAGCTTCAACCTCCGCTGCTTCAACCAAAACGCAGGCTTCAACCGCCTCAAAAACAACCCAAGCGCAAAATTCGGCTTCAACTGCCGCTAAAACACAGACGGCAACAGCCGCAAGTAAAGATAGTGCAGTTAAAGCCGCGGCTAAATCAAATGCCGTAGTCAGCCCCGCAAAAGTTGCAGCTTCAACATCTTCAACAGAAACAGCTTCAACCCGAACACAGGTTCCAAACACGGCTGAAATATCTTCTAATTCAAATAAATCCAATCTCTTAGCAGACAATTCAAATGCCGCGCAAAAAAATTCACAGGTAATTGAAGCCGCTAAAAAATCCGCAGTAACATCTTCTGTTCCAACGGCAGGAAGTGTACAGAATATTCCTTTGAATTCATCTTCAACCAAAACGCAGGCCTCAACTCCCTCAAAAACAACCCAAGCGCAAAATTCGGCTTCAACTGCCGTAACAACAACTCCAACCGCGCAGGCACAAAATTCAGCCAAATCAAACGCGGTTAAAGCCGCGGCTAAATCAAATGCCGTAACAAATACTGCAAAAACTTCAACCTCCGCAGCCTCAAAAACATCAGTTGCAGCTCAAACGCAGACTTCCCCCGCAAAAACACAGGCTTCAGCCATTACATCTTCAAAAACTTCGACTGCAAAAAGCGTAAATGAAGCCGTCAAAAATTCTGCTATAACATCCGTAAAGACAACTTCTGCAAGTGCAAAATCTTCCGCTAAAAATACTGCTACAACAGCCTCAACTCCCTCAAAAACAACCCAAGCGCAAAATTCGGCTTCAACTGCCGTAACAACAACTCCAACCGCGCAGGCACAAAATTCAGCCAAATCAAACGCGGTTAAAGCCGCGGCTAAATCAAATGCCGTAACAAATACTGCAAAAACTTCAACCTCCGCAGCCTCAAAAACATCAGTTGCAGCTCAAACGCAGACTTCCCCCGCAAAAACACAGGCTTCAGCCATTACATCTTCAAAAACTTCGACTGCAAAAAGCGTAAATGAAGCCGTCAAAAATTCTGCTATAATACCTTCAAATACAAAACAACAAAATACAAAAGCCATAGTTTCAACTGTGCCAAAAGCGGTATCTCCCGCAGCAACTCAGATAAAACCTTCTGAAACGAAAAAAATAGAGCAAGCTTCCGCCGTTTTAAATGCAGATAATGTTCAAAACGCAATAACAGCAAAAAGTCAGGAGGCTCTAAATAGTGCAGACAAATTAAACACAGCAGAAAAACAAGTTATTGAATATGAAAAACAGCTGGCTAATAAAAATCCCGTCAATGCGGAATTTGCTCAAAAAACGACTCCTTCAAAAGAAGAAATGGCTTCTTCTTCAAATGAAGTGCAGGAACAAAATCAAAAAGCAATTAAGCAAAAAAATTCAAAACCCGCTCCTAATATCCCGCAAAAAAACAACGGAAATGCGAACTTGCTTGTCCTTTCCAGCTTATTTTTAGTTATGTTTTATTCTTATGTCAAAGTTAAAAAAGCAAATGAAAGAAAGAAAAATATGCAAGCAGAGGCAATTGCGGCTCAAAATACAAAAAGCGAAGGAGTTAAAGACCTTCTTAATAAAAAGAAAGCAAAACAGCCCGCGCAGGTGTTGCAAAACGCTGTTCAAGCAGCTTCAGCCCCTTTGTATTCTGCACCCGTTGAACAAAATAATATTTTAGAAGAAACGATTAATGAGCAGGTTCAAGAAGAAGCGCCTGTTTCAAAGCCGGAAACTATCCGTCCTGCATTAAAATATTTGGATGAAACGGATTATACCCCGATTAGTTCCGATGTTATCAACCAGTATGATATGCAGGAATTTGAACCCTTAACCAGACTAAGGCAAGAGCAAATGCAAAAAGCAAGAGAAGAATATGAAAAAGCTCAAGCCTTTAATGCCTATATGGATTCTATTGCTGAAAAAACAGAAGATAAGCCGGTTTCAATTCCTTCTGAGGTTCCTCAAACAGAAGATGATGCAGTTCTTCAAGAGTTATACACGCCGATTGAACCCGATTATACGGAAGAAGATGTTGTTGCCCGATATAATAATGAACCCGCTGAACCGGCGGAAGAAAGCGCCACTATTGTTTCTTCTTCCAAGTTAACGGAAACAAGGGGGCTGTATCTTGCGCAATTTGAGGGTGCAACTTCGCTTGTAGGCTACATTCAGGATGATGTTTATGTATTATATAATTTCGGCGAACTTAAAACGGAAGATTTGGATATACAATCGCGTCTTGCACAGGAAAATGATACAGACAGCCTTTATATAGTAAAAACAGGCGGCAAAAAGCTGATGGTAAAATCTACGCCTTATGATATGCGCCTTGAAATGGTGATGTAATATAGCATATCGCGTTAATATATGCCGGGGCTTGATATGCCCTTGAAATGGTGATGTAATTTTGGTTTTGAGCATAAATATTTTTTAGCTTTTAAACAAATTCTTTTCTTTTGCCAAGGCTTTTAATTTTGGAAAATTATCGATATTGTTTTTTTCAATAAATTCAAATGCGTCTTTTCTTGCAAGTTCCAAAATTTTAACATCTTTTACAAAATCAAAAAGCATAAATTCTGCAATTCCCGATTGCCTTATCCCTGAAAATTCGCCGGGGCCTCTTATTTCAAGATCTTTTTGAGCAATAACAAAACCGTTATTTGTTTCTTCCAATACGGAAAGTTTTTCTTTTGTGGATTTAGAAACATGCCCCGTTATTAAAAAACAATATGATTGGATATCGGATCTTCCCACCCTTCCTCTTAACTGATGAATTTGCGAAAGCCCGAATCTTTCTGCATTTTCGATTATCATAACACTTGCATCAGGTACATCTACGCCTACTTCAACAACTGTTGTGCATACAAGAATATCATATTTTTTATTTTTAAAATCGTTCATAACCGTATCTTTTTCTTCGGCTTTTAATTTGCCGTGCAAAAGCCCGATTTTATACCCTTGAAATATTGTTTTTGAAAGTTTTTCCCATTGTTCGGTAGCGTTTTTGGCGCTTATTGTTTCAGATTCATCAATTAAAGGGTAAACAATATATCCTTGATGTTTTTTTGCTATTTCTTCTTTTAGTTTGTCATAGGCGCATTTTGCCTGCCCTCCGCTTAAAAGTGAAGTTTTAACAGGCAGGCGCCCCTTTGGCATTTCATCAATTATTGTAACATCCAAATCTCCATGAACGGTTAAAGCAAGCGTTCTTGGAATTGGAGTTGCAGTCATAGTAAGAGTCTGAGGACATTTTCCCTTTGAAAAAAGCCTCATTCTCTGATTTACCCCGAACCTGTGCTGTTCATCAATTACAACTGCGCCTAAATTGTTAAATTTAACTTCATTTTGAATAAGCGCATGGGTGCCGACCGCTATATTCATTTGCCCGTTTTTGAGGGAGGATAGCATACTTTTACGCACTTTTGCGGAATTTTTCCCCAAAAAAAGCCCCACGCTCACTCCCATAGGCATTAATTTTTGAACAAAATTTCTATAGTGCTGCACGGCAAGAATTTCTGTCGGCGCCATAATTGCGCCCTGATAGCCGTTTTCAATTGCGCTAAGTAAAACCATACAGGCAACCACGGTTTTTCCGCTGCCAACATCCCCCTGTAAAAGTCTTTGCATCGGACGGGGCGATTTTATATCATTCAAAATTTCTGAAAATGCCTTTTTTTGCGAATCAGTAAGTTCAAAAGGAAGCGATTTAACAAATTTATTTACAAGTCCGTCTTTTTTAACATCAAGTACAACGGAATTTAATTTTTTTGTTTCTTCCCTTAAAAGCGCAAGCCCCAGTTGCATTATAAAAACTTCTTCATATACTATACGAAAATGCGCGCGTTCTATATCTTCATTATTTTCGGGAAAATGAATTTTATTTATCGCCTCCCTATAGGGCAAAAGCTTTCTTTTAGCTATAATTTCATCAGGCAAAATGTCCTCTAAAATACAATCATACATAGAAAGCGCATTTTTTATAGCCCTTACAAGGGTTTTAGAATTTAGATTTTCGCACAGGGGATAAACAGAAATTATTTTTCCTTTTGTATATTCTTCATTTTCAGAGTATTCTTCAATAAGCTCTATTTCGGGTCTGATAAGGGTATAAGAGTGCAAATAAGGGTCAAATTTTACTGTTCCGTTTGCAATGCAAAGCGCATTTTCAGGGTATCGCGCCCTGTAGTGTTCTATCATTTTGCGCCCTTTTATTTTATAAAAATAATTAATTTTTATTTTCCCCGTATTATCGCCGATTGTAACGGTGTGTACGGTCAGACCCGTTTTTGTTTGATAAATTGTGCTTTTTAAAATCTGTCCTAAAATTGATACATTTTCCCCTTCGCGGATTTTTCCTATACGGGAAATACCTTTGTAGTCTATGTATTTTTTCGGGTAATATTCAATTAAATCCGAAACGGTTCTTATGCCGATTTTTTTGAAAATTTCAGCCAGTACAGGCCCCACTCCTTTTACATAACAAACATCAGATGTTTTAGAAAGGGTAAAATTTTGGCTTTTTCTTTGAATTTCTTTTTTGGGTGCAGTTTTTGCTTTATACTTTATAAAAGTTTCAATAAGTAAATCAATGGATTTCATTCTTGAATCAAGCGAATCAAAAGGATATTGCTCAAAGGCGGAAATAAGCCCGTCCAGCCTGATTTTTTCCGCCTTTGAAAGGTGTTGTCTTAATTCAAATAATTTTTGAAGAATGAAATTTGAAAAAGAAGTTTTTCTTCCTTGAGTATCTATATACTGTTTACTTTTTTCAATTTCAACAGCTTTTTTAATCTGCATGTATAAATGGTCAAAATGCTGCATTGGTTTAGTGCCATTTTATAAAGACGTATCCGTCCTGCCCTTTTCCGCCATTTCCTGCGCCCAGTTCAGAATTCCAGCCGCCTCCGCCGCCGCCTGAACCTGCTTGCCCTAAATATTCACCTGAAACTGAAGAATACGAAGGCGGTATAAATTCGGCAGTGCCGCCATTTGATGTTGCAAGGGAACAACCGCCAAAAAAGTCATTTATCGCGTATGTTTTTATGCCGGCAGATGTACTGCCCGTTGCACTTGTGGTATTAATTGTAAAAGTACCTTTTAAGACACTTGAAGTACTGGTACTGCTTCCGGCGGAAGCAGCTGAAGTTCCGTATCGTCCGTCCATATTTCCAACAAAAAGTCCGCCGCAGCCTGCTTTTCCGCCAAGCCCGTTAAAACCGCCAAGCCCGCCTGCGTATGATAAAACGTTTCCGGTTTTATACGCGTAATGAAGCCCGTTATAAACATATTTTGAACTTGAGCTTGTGCCGTCAAAATAAGCATCCGGCTTCAAGTATACAGGAGTTGTTGCTGTTGAGTGATTTGGTCCTGAATAGAGTTTAAATGCGTTTGTGTTTCTATAAGTGCCTGATACTACGTTTGAATCTCTGCTTGTAGTAACGCTTACAACTCCTTGCGCAGCATCAGTTGAGTTTCTGTCAAATTCAAATAACGGAATTGTTGTATGGTTATCTGTTCCGCAGGTATCGTTAACATTGCCGCCTGCACAACGATATGCATAAATAATTCTATATGCGGTTCCCTTGGCAGGAATAATATAACCGTCGGCTCCCGCATACTTCTTAGATAACCCGCGCAAAACACTGGTATCCAGGCTTAATGTCATATCTTCACCTATAACAAATGCCGGTATATAATATGACGAAGCCGGATAGGCAGGATAGGGCAATGTGCTGAAATCTATACTCGAGCTTCCGGTTGGAATTGTTTCTGCGCTCGTGTTTACTTTACCGCCCTTCCCCGGAACACCGCCCGCTACAAGCATAAGAAGGGAATAAGCCCCTTTAGAATCAACTCTGTATATGGCGGTACTTGAACCGCTTGTGCCATCATAACCCGCCATTGTTTCAGTTTTGTATGTACCGCTTGTAAGCAATGTTCCGGCTTTTCCGGCACTGCCTCCGCCGCCGCCTGAGCCTACTACAATTTTATATGTATCCCCCGGAGTTACGGAAAAGTTTTTTATTTTAACGGCACTGCCTGCAGTACCGCCCGAACCGACACCCCCCGGGTGTTCAATATAAACGGTTGCTCTTGCACCCTTTGGTTTGGCAGATTCGGTCGGTGCTTTTATTAATCTGTCATTCGTCGCATCTGTATCATCATCTGTTTGGGTATAACCGTTATTAAATGAAGGTACCGCACATGTAGAAGCAGCTTGGCTGCTGATGCTGGTGCTGGTAACATCGACAGCACTATTTTTGCACAAAACCATAAGCCCTGTTCCATCCGAACCTGCGCCATATTCTAAAGGCACGCCCTGTACATGCGCTCCGCGTCCGCCGCGGATTATATATCCGGAAGTAACCATATACGACGTTGATTCAGAAAAAGAGGGATTGGCTAAAGTTGGCGCTTCCCCGCTAACGCCTGAATGGAGTGCAGCTTGCGCCTCTGTTGCAAGGGACTTCTTCGTAGTATCGGTAGTCGTTAAAGAATCATAATATATATCAGTGTATATGGTTCTATGGTAGCCTGCATTTTTACATATCCAGGTCGAAGAAAATATATAAGGCAGTATTTGAGTGCCGCTTGAATTTGTTATTTTTATTCCAAGATCAGAATAATTTGAAACGTTTGTTGAATCCGTAGCCTTGCATATACTGCCTGTTGAAGATGCTGCTAAATACAGCCCGGAACAGCTGCTTGAACTTGAGTTATTTGTCTTTGCTGTATACCAGCAATCGCCCGAAGCACTGTAAAGGTTGGATTTAGCACCACCATCTGCTAAATAGGCAAGATTTATATATCCGCCTGATAATTCACTGCTAAAATTAGGCGAATAATCTGCCTGGCTTTTTAAATACGATACAGGTATATTATAATCAACAATAGCAGGTGCGCTGGCACCGCCATAGCCTGCACATATCGTATTTTTACCTCCTGATACTTCGCCGTCAAAAGTAGAGGCAGTGCCATCATAACCGCGTTCCGTTAAAAAATTAACATTAATTCTTTTTAATCTGGATAAAGGTATTTTTGATAAGGTGGTGGGCCCTCCGTCATAATTCCATTCATATTCATAGGTGGTTCCGCCTGCGGCGCCGCCCCCGCCCCCGCCGCCCCCGACGAGAGTGATATCAACTTTATGAACATTGGCAGGCACCGTAAAATCATATACTTCGCAGGAACCCGTATTATCTTTTATATAAGTGTACCCTGTAGATGCATCCATATATGTATGATAACAGGGTAATGCGGAATTTAAATTGCTTGATTTTCTGTAATAAAAGCCTGCCTGCCCGCCTTCCGTTTTAGTGTGAGTGTCTACCGCTCTTTTTGTTATAACGGGAATTGCAAAAATAAGTATAATTGCAAGAATAAGCGTTGCAATTAATACTTCAGCAAGTGAAAATGCCTGTTTTATATTTTTATTTTTCATTATTTTCTCCAGTCAATCATAAGATACCCGTTTTGGCCGCTGCCGCCTGAACCGGAGCCATTCATTATGCTGAATCCGCCTCCGCCTCCGCCTGAGCCTGCCTGCCCGAATGTCATTGCAACAGGGTCAGGCTCTACAAAATCTGCAGTCTGCCCGTTTGGAGTTTCTGATGTACAATTGTCATAATATTTAAATACGCTATAGAGTGTCCCGTCTGACTCTTGAGGTATAAATGTATTTTTAAGCCAGGAAGAATATGTTGTTGTGGGTGATGTTGTAGTATAAATATCACTACTAGTTCCCGATCTTCCGTCAAAATTGCCGAGAAAATACCCGCCGCAGCCTGCTTTTCCGCCAAATCCGGTAAAACCGCCAAGCCCGCCTATATATCCGGAATTTTGATCTCCGTCTATAAGCGTTCTGTAGAAAAGTCCGTCAGGCGCGTAAACAGTTGATGCCGATTCTTTATTGGTAATTGTTACATTCTTATAATATTGCCCTGTGGTATTCAAATTTGAAAACCCGCCATATTTACCATCTACATAAGAGTTGCTATTCATATTCATGCCCTTATAGGGGCTTGCATCAAAGGCGCTGTATGTAAGCCTTTTTGCACCGCCTGCACCGGAGGGTGCTGTAACAGTGCTTCCAAGTGTCATAAAATTTGTATCTACAATAAGATTATCTTTATAACTTGAACCATAGGCTACTACAGAATAATTTCTTCCTGAAGTTGCAACGGTAGGCGCAGCTAAAGTAGTTGTTGCTTTCGTACCGCCTGCGCCGTAATTTCCGCCCATTGCCATAAATATCAGATTGCCGCTTGAATCAAATATGGCTGTTGAAACACCGCCGGTTCCCGCCGAACCTGCTACAGCTGAACCGGATACACCGCCCTGACCTCCTTCACCGCCTTTGCCAACGTATATTGTATATGTTTCACCCTGCGTAACAGGAAAACCCGTTATTCTGACAAACGTTCCTGCGGCACCGCCTCCGCCGCCTCCCGGAGGATATTCATATGTGTATGTAAATTTAACACCCGCGCCATGGTATCTGCTTGAACCGCATGTGCCGTTGGAACAGGACCAGGTGATTGTAGTACTACCACTGCCTGTCGAATATGTATATGTATCGCCGTTTTTCAGACAACTTGCGTTTTTAGCAAGACAGGATGAAGATGTACTACTCTTGCAATATACGGTGCAAGATCTTCCGCCCTCACCTGAACCAAAGGACGAAGCAATATTATTTCTGCCGCCAAGTCCGCCCATAAGGCTTGTTCTATAGTACACCGTGTCATTTGGTTTCATACAGACACCGTAATCACCTTCGACAGGCGGTTTTTCGTATTCATGCGGAAAAGTTTTTTTTGTAGTATTGCCGTACGTGTAATACAGATAACTCGTATTTCCTCTTGTATAGCCGGAATAGCTTGATTTATAAACAGCGTAAAATTTAGGACCGAGACTAGAGCTATCCTGGCTGTTTGTAAAGGTTAAATAAGAATTACCTTTTGAGCTGTCATAATCTGTAGTGAACAAATAATATGCAAGAGTCGGCTTATTAGAGTCGCTTAGCAGCAAGGGATTTTTATAGTTATAGCCATGGATCATATTAAAAGGAATCGGATAGTCGCCAAGCGAAGGTGCGCTTGTTCCGCCCTTTTGCCCGCATAATTCTGAATCACCGCAATTTGAGTTGCAATCGTCGCTTGCAGCAGAACCGTATGAAGTTAGATAATTTATAATAATAGATTTTAATAACTCCGGATACAAAGTTCCCGATCGTGTAAATTGTCCTGAAACAGTACCGTTTTGTACATAACTTGAAGAAACGTTTGAACCTCCGGCACCGCCTCCGCCTCCGCCGCCCCCGACAAGGGTTAAATTAACAAACCCGACACCGTCAGGCACCGTAAAAGTATATTTGGAACAATCGTAGGTTGAAGCATAGTTTGTGTCTGTATTTGAATTTGAAACAAAACATTTGTTAGAGGTTGATATACTGTTACCTTCTAAATATGTATACAAAACGCCGTAATTTTTATTTTCGGGGAATTTTTTTGTTACCATGGGTGCAAGCGCAACCGTTGCAACAGATAAGATAATAAGAGTTATCATAACTTCAACAAGCGAAAACCCTTTTATTAAATTAAATCTATTCATAATTTTCATTTACTATCTGCTCCAGTCAATCATAAGATATCCGTCCTGTCCTTTGCCGCCTGCACCTGCACCGTCTGCTATGCCGTAGCCGCCGCCGCCGCCGCCTGCACCTGCCTGACCGTATGTTCCTGCGACAGGATCAGGTGCTATAAAATCTGCAGTCTGCCCGTTTGGAGTTAAGGTTGAACAATTATCATAATAATCATTTACATTATAAGCAGAACTTGGTGCAAACGTACCTATTTTAGAACTTGAAATAGTTGATCCCGATGCATTTGTTCTGCCGTCATAATTGCCATAAAAATATCCGCCGCAGCCTGCTTTTTTGCCAAGCCCGTTAAAGCCGCCGAGTCCGCCTACATATACAAAATCATTCCCGAAAACTGCCTGCTTCAATAAGCCGTTATATGCGCTGTTTACTGTTTTAAAGCTGCTGTTATAATTTGAATAGCCGCCGTATTTATTATCGCTGTATCCGTTTGCACTCATAGTGGAATATGGTGCATTGCTAAGCGTTGTGTAAGAAAGGGTTTTAACAGCTGCTGATGTTAATGTACTTGGTTTTGTGGTGCTATTACTTGTCAAAGACATAAGAGTGCCGTCAGGATAAAGGTTATCTGCATAAGTGCTGCTATAAAAAACTTTTGCATAGTTTCTGCCCGAAGCAGTATTACTTCTGCTTAAATTTGTAGAATAGCTGGCATTGCCATAAGTGCCGCCTGCACCGCCTGCACCGCCATTAACCATAAAAACCAGAACCCCGCTTGAATTAGCTATAGCGGTTGTAACCCCGCCATTTCCGGGGTTTCCTGCGGTAGGAGAAGTTAAAGATGCACCGCCTGCACCGCCTGCACCGCCCGACCCCACATATACGGTATATGTGTCTCCGGGAGTTACAGGAAAAGCAAGAACTCTTAAAAATGTACCTGCGGCACCCCCGCCGCCTGCAGCACCCGGGTATTCAAGCCTATATGTTACGCCGGCATAGCCGGAGCCTCCGTCTTCTTCCTGACGCTGTTCTCTTAAATATCCGTTGACACCGCTACCGTCGTTTTTATAACTGCTGTACGCATATTTTGCCGAAGAATTCGCCAGTGTACAATAGTATCCATAGTCATCAAAACTGTCCGGAACTTCACAATAACGCATATCATAGGTATTTCCCCTGCCGCCTACACCGTATCCGCCTGAATATCCCTCAAGAGCATTTCCGCCATCACCGCCCATAAGAGCATGGTTTATAGGACCGCCGCCATTGAGTACCTGAATTCCTTTTTGACCGGATACACTTTTCAGATAGCTGCTGCTATCCACTTTACATACTTTAGCAAAACCGGATTGACTTGCAGTATATGTACTGGTACCGCTTGATGTAGCAGAGATGCATTTTGCCGTAGGAACGCTTCCTGCAGAACTTGCATAAACTTGATATTTTATATAATTTGAACTGCTGTTGTACATTTGAACATAAGCGTCCGTACTTGACCGTTCAAGTTTAAGTGTTGTAGCAGGGGTGCTTGCAAGAGTAGTATTTGTATATCCGGCACCGCGTAAAACAGATCGCGGCAAACTAAAATTAACAATAGCGGGGGAAGAACTTCCGCCCAGTCCGCCGGCTGTAGAGTCATTAGGACTTGATGTGCTGCCTACATTGCCTGTTGCGCCGGGACCCGTTAAAATATCAATCGTAAGCGAGCGCAGCAAATACGCAGCAAGATCTCTTGAAACAACCGTTCCCGAACTTGAAGATTGAGCAGTATATTCATTAACCAATCCGCCTCCGCCGCCTCCGCCGCCTCCGCCGCCTGCTTGCAGAGTTAAATTGACATAATACACATCATCGGGAACTGTAAATGTATATTTTGAACAATCGCGCGTAGAATAATAATTAGAGTTGGCTGTATCCGTGCTGCCTGAAGACCCGAGCCTGAAACAAACATTGTCTGCTGTAACTTTGTTATCATAGCGGTATGTATAGACAATGCCTTCAGATTTTTTCTGTACGAATTTTTTTGTAATAGTCGGTGCTAAAACGGCAGTTAAAACAGATACGATAAGAATTGCCACCAGTATTTCAACAAGTGAAAAAGCTTTTAATTTATTGCAGAAATTTATTTTTTTATGCATTTTATACTACCCGATTCAAATTAAGCCAAACAATTTGATTTAAACGGCATTTTACTAAGATTAACAGCGCTTAAAAGCCGATATATTTTTTTAATTTCAGATATTTTAAGTATAATTTATTTCGGCACTAATTTCAATAAAATTTACATATATGAAGAAATATTAAGTAAAAAGTATATAAAAAAGCAATAATTTTTAAATAAAAAACTTTATATAGATACAAGAAACAAATAAGCTAAATGAGGATAAATAAGAGAGAAAGCGGAATAATAATCCGCACCGCAAAAAAGAGAGAAAAAAGAGAGAAAACCACAAAAGAGAGAAAATGAGAGAAACCTAAAAACCACCACCAAATGAGGACAAAGAAAAAAATTAAGCTTCCAAAAAAGGAAGCTTTTTCTTTATGTGTTTACTTTAAAAAGCGCGGGAGCCGGTGCGTAAGTTTAATCCTGCATTTTAGGTTTTTAAAATATCCTTCTGTACAAATTTTAATATTGCAGCGCATGGGCAAAAAGTTCCCCGAGTTTTTTATTATATTCTCCCCCTTCCGCGGCAAAACCGTTTTTATAATGGCTGAGGGGTGTATTATCCGTTGAATAAGAAGGGTTTGTCATCATAATTTTGTGCGTATTTGTGTCATGGCACAGGGGGAAAATATCATTAGTCTGCATAAAAGAAGGAAGTTTATCTGATGCCCTGAAAAACCCGAAAAGCGCGCTTGATACCCTATTTAGCCGCTGTTCATAGGTTATGCCGCTTTCATCATTATCGTTTTCAACAGTTACTCCGGGGGCGTAATCTCTATTATATTTTAATTTTTCCGATAAATCACGAACGGCATAAAAATCATCACCCGTTATAAAATCTGTTCCTGCATTCAGCCCCATATTTTTGTATTTCATAAAATCATCGGTGCTTTTTTCGCCGACAAAACTAAGAGCATTATTTTTGCTTCTCCTTCTGATTTCATACAAAATATACTGCATTTGCGGATATTCGGGCAAATCGCCGACACCTGCGTAATTTATACAGTCATATCCGCCTATATGTTTGGCTGAATCTATAAACATGGCTTCAAATCCAAGATTAACAAGCTTTGTGCATTCATTAATAAAAAGCTCCTGATGTGCTTCATTGCACCAATTAAAGGGGATATCTCCGGTATTTTTATCTGCAATTTTTATCTGATCGGCAGAAATTACCATTCTAAATCCTGTTTTTATGCCGCGAAACCGGGCAAGCTCGTTAAAACATTTCAATTGTTCTTCGGGCGCAAGATTTATATCTTTCGAAATAATATTATTGCTGTAGCCCGCGTTTAATTTTATTCCGTATATGGAATTTTCTTCAAATTTGCCTTTAACAAAGCCGTCGCCGTATATATTCGGGAAAATTTGGGAAATAATTATGCAATTTGCCCAGCTGAAAGCAGAAGGCGGAATACAGGGGAGCAATTTTATCATGTTAAAAATTCCGTTTTTGCATTTTTCGCCCTCCATTTCTGCAAAATAGCGGTTATTTATTTCAATGTAATTTGCAAGCCTTCCCCATTTATCTCCGTAATTCGGGGTTTTTATCGAATTTGGAAAAGTTTCATAAAAAATGCCCCCTTCAGAAAGGTTCATTATTTTATTAATCGCTTCTTTAACGCTTATTTTTAAAAAATCATAAGGAATAACGCCTGCTTCCCATTTTTTCATGTACGCACGCCCCTGGCCATGGAAAGCGGAATTTATGAATTGTTCATTTTGTTCAAAAAGATTTGTTTCATGAAGCGAAAACAGCAATTTATCAATAATGTTCATATTTTTATTTTAAAGCATGCCATTTTTTTCTTCTATCGGATATTCGGGCTATTAACACGGCATGGTTTTAAACAGTATTTTCGCTTTTGCAGCGGAAGCAGGAGCAGCTTTGCTGTTTGCCGTAGTGCCTGAGTGCGAATGCTCATCCTTTTACAGACAATTTTCGGGTTTTTTAATGCGCCCTTCTAAAGTTAATTTTTGTAACGCTTGCCCTTCAAAACGGGCAAAAGTTTTTTATTTTCATGTGTTATACATCAAAAAAGACTGTTAACGGGGAATTTTTAAATGAGAGTAAATCCTGTACAAAATATAAGCTATACGCCTTTTTCAAATAAAAGCTGCGATAAAAAGCAAGAAGCAAAGCTGCCTTATGTTACAACTTCCGATAATCCGATTAATTGGCCGGTTCCTTTTACCGGAACAAAAAAAGATTCTCAAGATCGCATGAAAATGAGAGAAATGGACAGAAATTTTACTCCGGAATCTGAAAGCCTGTTTGAACGGGGTAAATCACTTGCAAAAAAATACGGCAATGATGAAATTGAAACGTGGCATTTATATCTGGCTTCGCTTTATGAGGTTAAAAAATATATAAAAGAACTCGACGACGGCATAATAAAACCAAACGAAGAAACCAGATTAAGGCTGCCCTATGCAGTTGAAGGTTTAATTTCAGAAAATGATAATTCTTTTGCAAATAAAAAAGCAAGGGCAAAAATATCCACTGTTGTAGATGAACACATAAAACAGACCATTCAAAATTTTGCCGCAGATCCAAAAAATAAATCGCCGCAAAAAGCGCCCAGGCTTTCAAATCCGCAGCCTTCAAAAAATACAATAGACGATTTGTATGATTCATACAATATGGGCAAAACGTTAACGCAGAGCGAATTATTTTATGACAACTATTTTTATTCTGCCGCCGTAACTTCCAAAAACAGAAAGCTTGCGCGGGAGGCTATTTCTTTTTCATTTGACCTTCAAAAAGAGCTTATGGTTTCTTCAAGCTACAAAAAAGAAAAACATCACCTGAGCTTTTATGATGATAAGGCTGATGCAATATGGAAAAATATTGCGCTTGGAAACGATGTGATTTCCCGTTACGATAAGGATGACCCCGGATCTTCCAAACATTTAATTTCAAGCTTTACAAATCTTATAAATAAACCCGGGCAAAAATACAAAGGGATTGACCCTGAAAAAACAGATATATACGTTTTAAATGATTATGCAACATTTGGCTTTTTAAACGAGCTTGAAAATGAAGTTAAAACGGCGCCGCCGGATAAAGACAGAACAACGGTTGTGGTTGCTGACCTTACGAAACTGTTTACTTCCTGCGGAGGCGAATTAATGCCTGAAGATATCCAGACATTAAAAAATGCTCAGGTAAAAGACAGAAATATGCATTTTGTATTCACCATGGATACCGGCACATATCTTGCAAATATGGCGGCAAATAACGGTTTAAACCAAATTCTGTCAAAATATTCACTTCAAACTTTGCCTTCTTTAAATGCGGCAGATGCTAAAAAATATCTTACTGATGAAAATGGGATGAAATTCATTGAAAAAGAAACAAATAGAGTATTCCCTAAAGAAACAGTTTTAAAAGCAATTGAACTTACAACCCTTGAGGACGGCAATTATCCTGATAAAGCAACCGCGCTTTTATCGGGCGCTTCAAAATATTATATAGACAAAGATGAAATAACTCCTGAAGATGTTGAAAAATATACAAAAGAAACAAAAGGCCTGAGCGAAACTCAAGCAGAACAATCAGATATAGTTTTTGATACGGGAAAAAGGCTTTCTGATATCGTAGGCAGCCCCATGACAAAAGCGGATGCCGAAAGTATAGTTAAGCAAATTAAAACCAAAAAAATAGGCACAAAAGGTTTTAGAGCATTTTTAGAGGACGGTTCTTCATACGGCGGCGGCAGAAGGCATACCGCAGAAGCAATTGCAGGCGAAGCCGGCATACCGATGATTACAATAAATGCAAAAGATTTTGCACTTAAAGATATTGACGCGCTTTCAATGAATGCGGGCTTATCTGAATTGAAAATTAAGAAAATTGTTTCAAGTGCAATTGCGCAGGCAGAAGTAAACGAAAATAAAACCGCAATGATTTTTATTGAAAATTTCGATAACTTCGCTTCAAACCCCCTGTACGGCGTTTCCTCCATATACGAACAAAAAGCATTTTCGCAATTGTTATCGGAAATGGATAATGCAAGAAAAAATAAAGATGTAAATCTTGTTGTCGTAGGTTCTGTTAACATGCCTGAATTAATTGACCCTAACATTATGAAGCCCTATAAATTTTTAAATTCAATTCTGGTATACCCGCCTCAAGATACCGAACAAAGGACAGAAGTGTTAAATTACTATGTCGAAAAAATGGGGCTTGAAATTCAAGATGAGGAAACAATTAAAAATATTGCAGAAACAACAGCCGGCTTTACCGTTGTTGATATAATGTATCTTCTTGAAACGGTAGACAGGGTTTCAAAAGAACGCAATAAAGATAAAATTGATTCATCCGATTTTACGGAAGCTTATTTGCAAACCGTAACAGGAAGGGCAAATACCGCGTTTATTCCGGATTCAAAGAAAAAAATCGTAACTTCGCATGAAGCAGGGCATGCGCTTTGTTTACAGGTTATGTATGATATGGCGGAAAAACAGCAAATCCCATGGCATCTGCCCGATGTCGTAAACTTTATTACGCTTGATCCGAGGGGTGAATTTGGCGGGGCTATGTTCCACAAATCTTCAGAAAATGAAGAAATAAACTTTGAAAAAATAATGAGCGACATGGTTTGTTCCTATGGCGGGCATTCGGCTGAAAAATCCATATATAATATGACAGGTTCTTATGGTATTACAGCAGATATGCAAAGCATTGACGGCATTGCAAGGTTTGCCGTTATGGATATGGGAATGGGGCCTAAAACAGGCGTTGACCACATAAAAAGGAAAGAAGACGGCTCCGCGGATGTTTCAGAGAAAAAACTCGAAATAATTGAAAGCGACATTGATTCTTTCAAAAAATCCGCGCTTTATATTTCAGATTCTATTCTTGAAGCGTATCAAGGATTTATTCTGGAATTTACCGATAAATACTGGCAAAAAGTAGGCACGGGCGAATGCATAATATCGGGTAAAGAATTTAAGGAAGAACTGAATAACTGGCGTGAAAAACAACCCGATGACAAAAAACAAGAGCTTGGTACGCTTGAAAAAAATATTCTTTCTGTCATGGAAAGCACTAAAAAAGGCAAAAAGCCGTTTTTTGAAGATGAAGCTTAGTTCTTTAAAAGGAAGCTTTCAGCTGCTTTTTTGAATGCTTGCGAAAAATTTAATTTTTTCGCATTCATAAATGTATAAATTTGTTTTTTCATTTAATAATGTGATAAAATCACGTTATGCAGTTAATAGTTTCAATTTACGCATTCATTATAATTTATTCAATTTATCTTAAAATGTACATCTTATCAGCGTGTACAGTTTTATCAATTCCCTTTTTTATTTTATTTTGCCGTTTAATAAAAGGAATAAAAATTAAAAATCTGGATAAAAAAATAAAATCAGCAAAAGAAAATTTTGATAAAGAGGTTTTAAAATCAGATGTACCTGTATTAGTTGATTTCTGGGCTGATTGGTGTGGACCATGTAAAGCTTTAGGACCTATCCTTGAAGAAGTAGAAAGTGAATTAGCTCCAGGAGTAAAGATAGCTAAAATAAATATAGATGAGCAAGAAGAATTAGCTGCTCAATTTAGAGTAATGAGTATTCC
>JAJQDG010000191.1 GCA_021202305.1 Candidatus Gastranaerophilales bacterium | reverse complement strand
TCCGCTACTTTCGCCTCTGTAATTCATTTCATCATCAAGATGTTTTTTTAACATTTGAATTTTTTCATATATCGAAGGCTCGGGAATAATTTTACCTGTTTTAAAAAATTCCTCCGCTCTTGAAGGAAAAGAAAAATCTCCTACAAAACCCCTTCCTATTGAAACACCGTTTGCACCTGTTATTTCAATACATTTTTTAATATCTTCTATTGTTTTAATATCACCGTTTGCAAAAACAGGAATTTTAAGCGCCTTTTTTAATTTAGCAATTTCGCCCCAATCGGCGGCGCCTGAATACATTTGCGCGCGGGTTCTTGCATGCATTGTAACAAAATCCGCTCCTTCGCCTTCAAGCATTTTTGCAAATTCAATATAATTTTTTTCATTTTCTGACCACCCCAAACGGAATTTTGCGCTCAAGGGTTTTTTTATAGAGGAGCGTACAGCTTTTACAATTTTTTTAGCCAGCGGAATATCGCGCATGAGCGCGCTGCCGTCATTTGCCTTTACAATTTTATTAACCGGACAGCCAAAATTTATATCAATAACAGAGGCTCTTTCTTCTAGTATTTGTGCAGCGTATGCCATAATTTCAGGATTGTGTCCTGAAATTTGAAACGAAAGAGGATGTTCTTCAGGCTCAAAACCGGTTATATTTGAGTTTGGTGCTTGTTTTACTGCCTGAGAAGATATCATTTCCGTTGTTAAAAGGGTTTCATAAGCACCGTAATATCTAATTAAACGCCTGAATATTTTATCTGAAATCCCCGCGAGGGGTGATTGTATAACGCTGAATTTCATTTCTGGCTCAAATAATCCTTTAATTCTTTGTTTCGCGCTTTTGCATATTTTGAAAAATCATCTTCTACACCCTCTTTTGCGCGAAGCTGAATATATTTATCATAATAAGTTACGGCTTCTTTATAATTTTCTTTTGTATCAAGTGCAACTGCCGTCATATAATAGCCAAGGGCAAAATTTGAATCTGCCGCAATTGATTTTTTGTATTCATTTATTGCACTGTCAAATTCGCCTTTTTCTTCATAAATTACACCTCTATAATAACAAGCATACGCATTTTTATCTGAAATTTGTTTCAAAACATCAAGCGCGCCGTCAAAATCCTTATTTTCATAAAGAGAAATCGCGCTGTCCAATAAAGAGCCTTCTTTGCCAGCATTAAGCGCCGAAAGGGCATTTTGCGCATCTTTGTTATTTGGATTTATGACAAGAATTTTATTTAAATATTCCCTTGCATTATCTTCCCTTTTTGAATTTGCATATAAACTTGCAATCATATACATGGCATTTTCGTCCTTAGGGCTTTTTTCAAGGACTTTATTGTAATATTCTATTGCTTTATCCCCCTGTCTTAATTCATAATAGCAATTTGCAATCATAGTAAGAGTTTCAGGTGTTTGATAGGGGATATCCATATAATATTCAAGTGCGCCTGCATAATTTTTGGCATTATATAATTCACTTCCCTTGGAATACATCTGATTAACGGCAGTTTTTTCAACCGTTTCCTGCAGTTTTTTTAAATCGCTGTTATCCGGCATAACAGAAAGTCCGTGAGCCGTAACATTTTTAGCTGCATTATAGTTTTCCTGCTCGATAAAAATTTGTGCAAGATTTATAAAAGGTTCACTATGGGTATTATTTAACGCAATTGCCCTTTTGTAATATTCTATTGCAGGCTGGTATTTTTTATTTTTATGCATTTCAAAAGCATATTTAAACTGCGCATCATAACTTGAAGGATTTTTTTGAGCTTTGTCATATAAATAATTTGCAAGTTTATCACCCGATAAACCGGATAAAATTGAATTAAGTGCATAAGATGCATTTGCATCATCCTTTTTTAATTTTAAAATTTCTTCGTATTGAGCAATTGCAGAAGCGGTTTCACCCTTTTTTTCATATAATTTGCCCTTGTAAAAACGGGCGCTCAAATCGGAAGGATTTTTCAAAAGAATTTCATCATAAATTTTAATTGCATTATCATAATCATTTAATGCAGTGTATACCGAAGCTAAATTTATAAGTATAACTGGGTCATTAGGGTTTATTTGGCGGGCTTTTATATATTGGGATTTTGCAAGTTCAAACTCGTTTTGTTTCTGCAAAACTGCCCCTAAATTAATCAAAGCTTGAGAATCTTTCCCGTTTTTGGCACTCCGCCCCATCCACAGTTCTTGAAGTGAAGATAAAAGCTCCTTGTTATTATCAGAATATTCAAGAGCGCGTGAATATTCATCCATAGCTGCATCATTATTGCCAATTTCTTCTAAGACAAGGGCATATTTAAAATGGAGCATGCCATCTTTTGGAGAAGCGGAAATTGCGCTTCTGATACATTCAATGCTCATTTTTTGGTTGCCGAGAGCCTTATAAATATCGGACGCGGTTGAATAAGCGGTAACTCCATATTTTTGATTATTATATAAAGCGCTGAATTCATAAATTGAAGCAGCCAATTCCCCCTGTGCGCGGATTGATTTTGCCTCTTGAAGGGTTGCATCGGCCGTTTTTAGAGGAGCGTAATTATTTTTTAAAGAAGCAAGCTCATTTTCTGCATTTTGAATTATCGTTTTTTTTGTTTCATCAATACCATTCCAGTATTTCATGTATAAAATTGCGGAACGTAAATCATTTATTGCCTTTTTATAGGCTTTTTCCGTATCTTTATAATATTGAGCGCGTGAAAGATATGCCATTGCAAGGGCATTTTGAACGGTTTTATCATACGGGCGCACTCTTGAAACTTTTTTAAATTCTTGTATTGCAGAAGAATATTTTTTATCTTTAAAATAAGTAATTCCATTGCTGTAATAAATATTTGCACGTTCATTGTCATAAGCAAATGAAGGAACCTGCAGCATTAAAAGAAATAACAAAGATAATATATAAATTTTTTTCATTCTATACCTGCCAAATCAATTATACTATGAAAAATTTTGTTTTTTAAATTGGTTTATTGGTATAATATGAAAGGGTATTAAAAAATGAAACTCAATCATATTTCTCGCGATAAATTAAGCCTTTTAGTATTTTTTTGCGGTTTTTATACGGATGAAAACTGCTTTATTGAATTTGACAGCGGAAATTATGACATTCTTTTTATATATGACTATTCAAACCTAAATTTTGATACCTTAGCGGAATTTGATTTTTCACCCTACACTGAAATAAACCTGATTGCGTACAGTTTTGGTGTTTTTGCAGCAAACATTTCAAAAAATAACCTTCCCGTATTTCAAAAAACCTGTGCAGTTTCAGGAACAATTTACCCGATAGATGAAAATTTTGGAATAAAACCTAAAATATATGATTTAATGCTTAATTCTTTTGATGAAAACGTTCTTTTAAATTTCATAAACAAAATGGAGCTTAATTCAAACGGCAAAATAGCAAAAGCAAAGCGTTCAATTGAAAATCTGCACAGTGAACTTATAAATATTAAAAATTATGCAGAAAGTAATAAAATAACGCCACTGCTTAAATTTGATAAAGCCGTAATTACAAAAAAAGACCGCATTTTCCCCTATTTGCAGCAAAAAAATTTCTGGCAGGGCAAAACTTTTGTATCAGAAATTGACTCGGGGCATTTCCCGTTTTTTAATTTTAAAAATTTTGATGAAATTTTGGAGATGTAATGAATTTTGAAAATGCAAAAAATTCATACAGAAAAAACGCCATAATCCAGAAGCAAATGGCAAAAACCCTTGTTATGCTCCTGATTAAAAATTGCGGCACCGGTTATTCAAACATTTTTGAAATAGGTTCAGGTACGGGTTTTTTAACGGATGAAATCAAAAATACGCTTAATTTTGAGGAAATTACTCTCAATGACATCAATGATAATTACACGGGTTTTGAACCGTATGAATATCTGAAAGGGGACATAGAAAAAATTCCGATATTAAAAAAATTTGATTTGATTATTTCAAACGCGGTTTTTCAATGGTTAAATGATTACGAATCTTTGTTTAAAAAACTGTATTTGGCGCTTAAAGATAACGGAAAACTTGTGTTTTCAGCATTCGGCAGTAAAAATTTTATACAAATAAAAGATATAACAGGAATAGGGCTTGATTATCC
>JAJQDG010000025.1 GCA_021202305.1 Candidatus Gastranaerophilales bacterium | reverse complement strand
CTCATGAATATATTTCAAGTTTTTCTAAAATTTCTTTTGTTTTTGCAATAACAAAAGGAGTGATTTTAATTTTTAATTTTTTGCTTTTTGCAATAAAATTTATTAAAAACCTGACTACATTGGGGTTTATATCTAAAAGCCCTTTGATTAAAATATCAATGGATTTTTCATCGCAATAAAATATTTCTTCTCCTATTTCATCAAGTATAAAACTTACCGCTTCTCTTGTTCTTCCGTCATGGCAAATTAAATGAGAAAGAAGGATATCCGCTTCTTTTTTATTTTCTATACTTTTTAAATTAATTATGGCAAAGGGCTTTATTTCTTCGTCATTTTCTGTTAAAATACGCATAATGTCTGCATTAGTGCAACATGTTTGTGCAATATCAAAACAGGAAAAACCTGTACTTTCGTCTATGCCCTTTTGGACTGTTTGTAAAAAATTATTATACTTGTCCATAGAGCCATTATAACCAAAATTTCTGATTTGTTTCAAAATTGTCAGGTTAAAATGACAAAATAAGGAGTAAAAATTATGAAATCGATATTTAACTTTTTTCAAGGGCAAAAAAAGGAATACATAGGACTTACTTCTTTTAAAAAGGAAGAACCGAAAAAAACAGAAATCAAGGAAATAAAAATTTCCGAGAAATCCTCATTGACGGGGCTATTGAAAAGGGTTGGCTAAAACGGCTTTGCAAACAGATAAGTCAATGATATTCGGCATGACATAGTGTGCAAATAAGGAAATTATCACCCCTAAAAATATACCCACAAAAACTTCTAACGGCGTATGCCCTAAAAGTTCTTTTAAGACTTCATACGGTTTTGCCTGTTCACGGTTAATATTCCACTCGCTTACAAGACGGTTTAATGTTGCGGCTGTTTTGCCTGCCGCACGTCTAAGCCCCTGAGCATCTTGTATTACGACAAGCGCAAATCCCAACGACACGGCGAAAGTTACGGAAGTAAACCCGTCGATAAGCCCCACGCTCATTGTTAATGAAGCAACACCGGCTGAGTGAGAACTCGGCATGCCGCCCGTTGTTGTGAAAATTTTAAAGTTTATTTTCCTGTGAGTAATGATAAAAGAAATTACCTTTAAAGATTGTGCAATAAACGCTGACAGTATACCGGAAAAAATTGCCTCCAGACCCGTGTTATACAAAGCGACCTCCCGTTTATAAAATTAGCATGTGACAGATTGAATTATTTTGTTAAAAACATCCGAATCAATGCCGCCTTCATTGAGTATATCACATGTCTGTTTTATTTGGCTATTTAATTTTTCGCGCGCTCCTTCAAGACCGTATATTTTTACATAAGTCAGCTTGTTTTCTTTTTTATCTTTGCCTGCTGTTTTGCCTAAAATTTCACTGGTAGACGTAACATCCAATATATCGTCAGCCATTTGAAATGCTCTGCCGAAACTTCTTGCAAAATTTCTTAAAATTTGTATTTTTTCTCCTTCACTACCGCCTATAATCGCGCCCATTACCACAGAAGCCTCAAAAAGCGCGCCTGTTTTGTATTTTTGAATAAATTCAAGCGATTTTTCATCTTCTTCAAGCTCCTGCGCTTCAATATCCGCAGTCTGTCCCCCGACTATGCCGAAAATGCCCGCTGCCCTTAAATATTCATAAATTGTTTCAATAATTCTTTTGCGGGAGATTGTTTCGGGAGTTTTTTTAATTATTATTTCCCCGCCAAGGCTTATTAAGGCATCTCCTGCAAGGATTGCCGCCGCTTCGCCAAAAACTTTGTGATTTGATGGTTTTTGCCGTCTTAAATCATCATTATCCATTGAAGGAAGGTCATCATGGATTAAACTTTGAGCATGCAGCATTTCAAGTGCGCACGCAGACGGAACAGCCGCAAAATAATCATTTGAACATAAATTGCAGCTTTCAAGACAAAGTATTGCCCTGAGGCGCTTTCCCGCGAGGCAGGTGGTGTATTTCATTGATTCTATGGTTTTTTTTGCTTTTGAATAATTTTCATCTTCCAGTATTTCGTTAAAATATTGCAAAAGTGTTTCATCAATAATTTTTTTATAAACCTTAATCATTATCCTGCCCCTTTAAATTTTGATTTATTTTTTTTCTTGAAAAACTGCGTTTTTTGCCGCTGATTTTTGTAAAATTACGATTATGACTTGATTTAAACGATGTTTCTTCTTTTTTTCCTTCGTGTAAGATTTTTTGTTTGTATACTTTTGCTTCCTCCAAAAAAGAAAGGTAGCTTTCATACCTTGATTTTGGAATTTTATCAAGATTTTTAATTACCCCGCATTCTTCATCTTCATTTGTATGCAGGCAATTTGAAAAGTGGCATTCTTTTTTATAAGCATGTATTTCATCAAATAAATCAGATAAATCTTTCGGAAGAAGAAAATCAAAAGTAAGCTTTGAAAACCCCGGAGTATCTATGATTCTTGTTTCATTAATTTCTATTATTTCACAATGCCTTGTTGTGTGCATGCCGCGTTTATTTTTTGCGCTTACTCTGCCCGTTTTTAATTCTTTTGAAGAAAGAAAATTTGTAATTGTGCTTTTTCCGGCACCCGACATCCCGCAAAAGGCTATGGTTTTGCCTTTTATGAATTTTTCAAAACCAATAAGCCCCCCGCCGTATAATGCAGAAGTAAAAACGATATCATACCCCAGCGGTTCATAAATTTTGCAAATTTCACTTTTTATGTTATCAAGTTCCTTTTTTTCTATCAGGTCATCTTTGTTAAAGCAAAGAAGGGCGGGGATTTTATTATATTTAAGAAATGTTAAATATCTGTCAAGCTGATTTAAATTGAATGCAGGTTCTAATAGGGAAGAAACAACCACAACAAGATCCAAATTTGATACTTTCGGTTTCATAAGGGTGTTTTTACGCTCTAAAAGGGCGCTTATGGCGCCCGCTTCATCAATTTCGACAAAATCGCCCACTTTTATTTTAAGACTGCCCTTTTTTAAAATTTCCCGCAATTTGCATTCTAAAAGGGCGGTTTTGCCCTCTTGCTTTACATAATAAAAATCTGAATGAATTTTATAAACTATAGCTTTCACATTAACAATAATATCAAAATTCACTCATTTTTGTCCAACAAAACTTGTCCTTGCTTTTTTGTTATACTATAATGTATTTAAATATAGTTTTTAAGGATATTTTTTATGACCACATTGAGTGCATGGTTTAATAAAAGAAAAGAAGAACAAAAACAGGCTTTAAGAGAAAATGAAGTAAATATTGATGATTCCATCGGCAAACTATGGAGCCTTTGCTATAATTGCAATTCTCAACTGCCTAAAAAAGACCTTGAAAATAATAACATGGTCTGCCCCGTTTGCGATTATCATTTTAGAATAGGTGCAAGAGAAAGAATAAAACTTGTTGTTGATGAGGGAACATTCGAGGAATATTTTTCAAATGTTAAGGGGGTTGACCCTCTTGGATTTGTTGATACAAAACCTTATTCAAAAAGACAGGAAGAAGCCTTTCAAAAAACGGGTTTGGATGAAGCGGTTGTAACAGGTACAGGCGAGATAAACGGTCAAAAAGCCGCACTTGCGGTGATGGATTTTGAATACATGGGCGGCTCCATGGGTTCTGTTGTCGGCGAAAAAGTTACAAGAATAATGGAAACCGCTCTTGAGATGAAAATTCCCGTTATTGTATTTACCGCTTCAGGCGGGGCAAGAATGCAAGAATCGGCGTTAAGCCTTATGCAAATGGCAAAAACAAGCTGCGCGGTTGCAAGGTTGAACGAGGCAAAAATTTTATACATTACCGTTCTCTGCGAACCTACATTCGGCGGCGTAACGGCAAGTTTTGGCACACTGGGCGATATTATGATTGCGGAAAAAGGTGCAAGAATAGGTTTTGCAGGGCGCAGGGTTATTGAGCAGACAATAAAACAAAAACTGCCTTCAGATTTTCAGACTGCCGAATATCTTTTAAAATACGGGCAAATCGACTTTATAGTTGAAAGAAAGGAAATGAAAGAAAAACTCTCGAAAATCATTTCATTTCATACAAAATAGAAAGTAAAATTTATGGAAACCAAAACTCAAATACTGGAATTTGAAAAACCTATATACATTATGCTGGAAAAAAT
>JAJQDG010000219.1 GCA_021202305.1 Candidatus Gastranaerophilales bacterium | reverse complement strand
ACATAAACCCGCAAAAAAAATTTTTCTCATGTTTTATATAAAAGAACCTAAAATCGCAACTTAGGATTGACCTTTTTTGTTAGGTTACAAAATTAATCAACAGGATATAAATAAAGGAGACAGCTCTGATGACAGACATTCAAAGCAATATGAGCATAAACGCGCACTATAATAACAATTTATCCGACAGCAAAAAATCTGCCGGTAAAGAAAATGCGCACACAGAAAAAAGCTCCGGAAAAAATGATGTTGATTTAAATAAAACTCCTGCTGCCGCTATAGGGCGCAGTATGGTCAGCCATGAATATAAATATGACCCTGCGCGTACAGAAGCAGACACTAAACAATTTATGTTTGATTTTATGCTTGCAGAAGAATTTGCCAGAGATTTAGTCGCCGAAGGCTGTTCCCCCGAAAGAGCTTCTGAAATTGCAGCGCAGATGTTGTGGCTTTCTTGCGAAAATCAAAACGCATAAAAAATTTGTTGAATAAAAGTTGCCTTTGTGCAAAAATGTTGCCGTGTTTAGCTTTTATGAGGCGGCAAGGTTGCAGAATTTATTGTATTTTTTATATGAAAAGGCGTACATAAATATCACAAATGCCTGCACAAATGCCTGCGGATTTTGCGTCAGAAATATAAAAGATGACGTAAAGGGCGCGAAACTCTGGCTTGAAGATAAAAACGCAAAAGCGGAAGATGTAATTTTACAAATTAAAGAAAATAAAGAAAAAATTGCCGCCAATAACGAACTTATTTTTTGCGGTTACGGCGAACCGCTTGCTAATTTTGAAGAAGTAAAAAAAGTTTGCAAATACGTAAAAGAAAATATGCCGGATGTAAAAATCAGAATTAACACAAACGGACATGGCAATTTTATTAATAAAAGAAATATTCTGCCCGAGCTTGTTATTCTGGCTGATTCAATTTCAATCAGTTTAAACGCGCAGAATGAAGAACTTTATAATAAAATTTCAAATCCTAAAATTAAAAATGCATATCAGGAAATGCTTTCTTTTGCAAAAATTGCGGTACTATCCGGAATTGATACTACAATGAGCATTGTTACAGGTTTTAAACCTGACGAGTATAAAATAAATGTTTCCGAATGTGAAAAAATTGCACGTGAAATAGGCGCAAAATTTCGCAATCGGGAATGGATAAGTGAAGGTTATTAAAAAGGAGAAAAAAATGTACGACAGTATTCTTGACAAAATAATGAAGCCAAAATCAGTTGCGGTTATCGGCACTTCAACAAAGCCGAAAACAATAGGTTCTGAAATTATGCAAAGGCTTCGTGATTACAAATTCAACGGCAAAATTTATCCTGTTAATCCAAAAGGCGGTATTATTGAAGGTTTTCAAGCCTATACAAGTATTCTGGAAGTGCCGGATGAAATAGATTTAGCGGTTATTGTTGTAAATGCAAAATTTGTTTTAGATACAATTGACCAGTGCAATTCAAAGGGAATTAAAGGGCTTTGTATAATTACCGCAGGGTTTAAAGAAACCGGCAGCGAAGGGGCAGAGCTTGAAAATCAGCTTCTTGAAAAAGTTAAAGAATACGGCATGCGCGTAGTAGGCCCCAATTGTCTGGGTGTTTTGAATACAAATTCCAATGTTATGATGGATGCAACTTTTGCAGAATCGCTTCCCGTTAAGGGCGATATTGGCTTTGTTTCGCAATCAGGCGCATTGGGCGGAGGCATTTTAAATATATTAAAAGATTTAAATCTCGGTTTTGCGCAGTTTGTTTCAATAGGCAACCAAGCCGATATAAACGCTGAAACTATGCTTGAATACTGGGAAAATGATGATGATGTTAAACAAATTCTGCTTTACATGGAATCAATCCAAAATCCTTCTAATTTTAGAAATCTTGCTTCAAGAATTACAAAGAAAAAGCCGATTTTGGCGCTTAAAGCGGGACGTTCCGCCGCAGGCGCTTCAGCCGCTTCTTCGCACACAGGTTCACTGGCAGGCGCAGATAAAGCAGCAGCCGCATTATTAAACCAATGCGGCGTTATAAGAGAGTTTTCTTTAAAAAATCTCTTTGCAAACGCAAAAGCTTTTTCAAACTGTCCCATTCCAAAGGGTAATCGCGTTGCAATTATCACAAATTCAGGCGGTCCCGGGATTATGGCAACGGATGCTATTTGTGAAGCAGGCATGCAAATGGCAAAAATCACGGATGAAACAAAAGAAACATTGAGAAGCTTTCTTCCTTCGGCTGCATCTGTTAAAAACCCTGTGGATATGATAGCTTCAGCCCCGATTGAACATTACAAACAAACTCTTGAAACGGTCATTAAAGATGAAAATGTTGATATGATTGTTGTTATTTATCTTCCTTTCCTCGGATTAAAAGATATTGACGTTGCCGAAGCAGTTATGCAAATTAAAGCGCAAAATCCCCAAAAACCTATTGTAGGCGTGTTTATGACGACAAGCGATTTCTTTACAAAAATTTCTAATATGGAAGTCAATATGCCCTTTTACATGTACGCAGAAGAAGCCGCAGAGGCTCTTTCAAGGCTTGATAAACAAAGACAGTGGATGGAAAAACCCGAAGGCAAAATCCCTTGCTATGATGTCAATCGCGAAAAAGTCAAAGAAATTATTGCAAAATCCGTTAAAGAAGGGCGCGACCAATTGACAACGCTTGAATCAATTGATGTTCTTGAAGCGTACGGTATCCGTGCTTGCAAATACGGGCTTGCAACAAATATCAATGAAGTAGTGGAACTTGGCAATTCAATCGGGTATCCGGTTGTTATGAAAATGACTTCAAAAACCACATCTCACAAAACAGATGTAGGCGGCGTTGTTGTCAATATCAGAAGTGAAGAACAGTTAAAAAACGAATATAATGCGCTTTTAAAACGTCTTGAAGACAAAGGGCTTTTAGAAGGTTTAGAGGGCGTTATTGTTCAAGAAATGGTAAAAGGGAACCGCGAAATGGTTTGCGGCATTGCAACAGACCCGCAATACGGTCCTATGATGATGTTCGGGCTTGGCGGCGTATTTGTTGAAGCGCTTAAAGACGTTACTTTCAGAATTGCGCCGTTAACCGATATTGATGCAAATGAAATGGTTCAATCAGTAAAAGCTTATAAACTTCTTCAAGGCGCAAGAGGAACAACTCCTGCAAATATTGCCCAAATTGAAGAAACACTTTTAAGGCTTTCGCAGCTTGTGAATGATTTTAAATTCATTGACGAGCTTGATATCAATCCGCTCCTTATTTCCGAAAAAACCGGCGAAGGAATTGCGGTTGACGGAAGAATTAAAGTAAGAATAAATGAAGCTAAAGAATTTTTAGGCTGTATGTCAGGCGCCTGCATGGCAGTTTAATCCTTAAAAATTATAAAATGCCGCCTCTTTTATAAGGGGCGGCATTTTGCTACTCTGTCATAACGGCAGCACTTAATGTTTAATGACCGCTGCCCGAATATATTTCATCTCCATGGGTTTTGTGGCGCATAATTAAACCGCACATTTTTATATAGCGTCTTGTTTGGAGGCTTTCTTTTATTGAAAAGGCTGTTTTTAGAGAAACTAACGATAAAATTACCAAACACAAAAATATAACCGAATATGCCGAATTTGAATACACAATGGCTGCACCCTCTTTTACTTCGGGAGTATAAATGTTTAATATCCACCCCGTCAGGTTGCCTAATATTCCAACAACAAAATAAAACCCGCTTGTCATCATTCCGACCGCAACGCTTGCTTCTTTTGATTCATTTGTATCATGCAATAAGGGAATTAAAAGCGGGGATAATGACGCCCAAAAAGATATCATGCATAACGCTAGCGCAAGTATCGAAGTTTTGTAATTTGTCAGCAAGCAAATAAGTACAGCAAGAAATATAAAAAACGTATTAAGTGCCGAAAATTTCATAAATGCTGCTCTGCGGTTAAGTGCAGCCCTGCTCATTGCGGCAATGCAAGGCCCTGCAATTGCGTATAATCCGCTCATAACTGATAAAACCAGAGCTGCTTTCATTGTGGATATTTGACAGAAATCCTCAAGAAATTTCTTGCCGATAACCGTTTGCAATACATAATACATTCCGTAATTTAATGCTGCAAAGACAAAAATATTTATGT
>JAJQDG010000074.1:1777-4174 GCA_021202305.1 Candidatus Gastranaerophilales bacterium | reverse complement strand
TGACATTTTCTTAACAAATAAATATTTTGTCTTTATTTTTTGTTACAATAAACAAATAAACATATAGCTTTTATGATTTTTCAAACAATCAAAAGAGGTGTTAAAAAAACAAAGGAATTAAGAAGTGTATACAAAAAGCGGAATTGATGTTAAATTTAAAGGCATTTTGAAACTTTGTATGCCTTTTGTTTTCTTAATATTATTTCAAAATATAAGCTTTTCGGCAGATAGGGTGGTTATTTCAGAAAATGAAACTTATACAATAGATTCTGAAACATCTTTTGAAAATATAGATATGTCAAATGATTTTGGCGGTGCTATTTATAGTGAGGGAAATTTAATAATAGATGCTGCTGTTAAATTTACAGGTAATTCAGCCAGTCTGGGCGGTGCTATTTATAATAAATCCGGTACAGCTGCAATAAATAATTCAACTTTTTCTTCCAACAACACCGTTTGGTTTTCAGGCGGTGCTATTTATAATTTCAACGGCAATTTATCTATTGACAATTCATATTTTATTTCTAATATTTCTTCTACAAGCGGCGGTGCTATCCAAAATGATTACGGTACTGTTACAATAAGCAATACTTATTTCAATGATAATACAGCCAGTACTTATGGCGGTGCAATTGTAAATGCCACAAACTCTGCGGTGATAAACATTTCAAATGCAACTTTTACATCTAATGAAGCAGGTAATAGCGGCGGCGCTATATATAATGACGGAATTGCGACTATTACCGACAGCGATTTTACCAATAATACAGCTTCTTCAAAAGGCGGTGCCATTTATAATGGTTCGGCTGCAAAATTAACCATTGTTGCCGATACAAAAGATGTTACTTTTCAGGGTAACACCGCAAACAGTGTTTCAAATGCTATTTATACAGATGGCACGACCACTTTCACTGCAAATTCCGGCATGAATATTATTCTTAATGACGGTGTTTCGGGTGCCGGTTCAATTATTGCAAACGGTGAAGGAACCGTTCAGCTTGGTGCAGATATGACAGATTATACAGGCGCAGTTCAGATAGATTCAGGTACGGTTCAAATTACATCATCAGGTACCTACTTCAACAATGCTTCGTCAACCATTGTCAATGGCGGCACCCTTGATTCTGCTAACGGCGTGATTGATTCTATTTCATTCGGGGCGCTAACTTTAAATTCAGATTTGACAGTTGCAATTGATTTATCTTTAAGTTCACAAGAAGCGGACAATTATTCTGCAACATCAGTTTCAGGCACAGGCTCAATTCTTCTTGATGAAATTAATATAGCGCTTCTTGAAGATGCCGATAAAATCACAGCCACCATTCAAGTTTCTAACAGCGTGTTAAAAGATTATATCTCATTTGCAACGACTTCAAGTGCAAGCTCCGGCACAACTTCCGATTTAAACGGGCAATCTGCCTATAGCTGGTACATTACCTATGAAACTGATGATAATGGCGGTTATCTTGTATTCAATAGAGCAGCTGTTAATTTAAAAACCTCTGTGAATGCAGACGATACAACAAAACTCTATTCTATGGCAGCTAATGAAACCGTGAGTAATGATATCGGGGATTTGAACGGCACAACACAGGTTATAGCGGGCAATGGCTATGATATCATCGCAAGCGGTCAATCAGGCATTATTACAACAAATTCCGCTCAAACTTTAAGTGTTAATACTGTAAATAATATCATGGGGTTTGAATCAACAAGCGGCGGTTTTATTGATAATTCCGCCGGTGCAGCGGTTAATATTATTAATACAAATGCATCGGATAATACAGCAGCAAACGGCGGCTTTATATATAACAGCGGCACTCTTGTTATTCAAAACGGTGAATTTAGCGAAAATTCCGCAACAGATGGCGGTGTAATTTATAATACAGAAAGTGCAACAATTATTGATTCAAATTTTACAGATAATACCGCATCTTCAAACGGCGGTGCAATATATAATGCCGCAAGCGGCACTTTGAATATAATTTCCGATTCCTCTGATGTTACTTTCAGCGGAAATACCGCAAACGGCTCATCTAATGCCATATACAACGAAGGAACATTAAATATTAATTCGGCTTCAACAGTTACTTTTGATGATTCAATTTCAGGAAGCGGTACAATTAATATAAATGACGATTTAACCTATACGGATGCAAACGGTGATACTCAAATAGCATCAACCTCGGGCACGATTGTTTTAAATACCGACATGTCAGACTATACGGGTGATGTTACTTTAAATGGCGGCACACTGCAATTGACTTCATCGGGCGTAATGTTTGCAGCAGATACATTTACCGTATCGGGGGGGGGGGGTAGTAAAATAGCAATGGCAATTTAAATTTTTTATATTTTGAAATTTTCAACGTTGGTTTTAAATGAATATTTAATGGT
>JAJQDG010000074.1:0-1767 GCA_021202305.1 Candidatus Gastranaerophilales bacterium | reverse complement strand
CCACCCCCCCCCCCCCCCCCCCCCCAACCCCCAACCCCCCCGCCTCTCATCGTAGTACAATAGACATTGCAAATTCAAATATTGATACTTTGCAAATTTCAAACGTAGTTTTAAATTCAGATGTTAATCTTGCAATTGATTTGGATTTATCAACCCTAACAACCGATAGTTTTTCAGGCACGTCATTTTCAGGGAACGGCACGATTAATATTACAACCGTCAATGCTTATAATGCCGCTTCAAGCTGCATTGTTGACAGTATTAAAATTCACCTGAGCGACTTAACAGGTATAGACAGCGCTTATTTAACTTCCGTTGATCAAACACTTCCTTCAATTCTTACTCCGATAAGGTATCTGACAGGTGAAATTTCGGATAATTACCTCATCTATGCTCCTTCAGGAAACAGCTATAAAGATTTTAACCCTGCTGTTATGGCATCCCCCGTTGCAGCGCAATTAGGCGGATATTTAACTCAATTAAATTCATACGATGAAGCTTTCCGCAATATGGATATGTATATGCTGATGACTAAAAAAGAACGTCAGGCATTAAAATCAAGAAATAAATATGCAGCTTCAGATGGAAACCTTGTTTTTGACCCGACAAATACCCCCTATGACAATACTGCGCTCTGGGCAAGACCTTATACAACGTTTGAAAATGTTCCTTTAAAAAACGGTCCTAAGGTATCTAATGTTGCCTATGGTTCATTCTTCGGCGGAGAAAGCGAAATATTGGATTTAGGTCACGGCTGGGACGGCACATACGGAATATATGCTGGTTATAACGGTTCTCATCAAGCCTATGACGGTGTAAGTATTTATCAAAACGGCGGAACATTAGGTGCAATTGGCATGGTATACAAGGGCGATTTCTTTACCGGTTTAACAGCTAACGTTGGTGCAAATGCGGGCAGGGCAAGCACAATGTACGGTTATGATGATTTCACCCTTCTTATGGCGGGTATTGCAAGCAAAACCGGTTATAATTTTGAATTTGCAGACGGCAAATTTATTTTACAGCCAAACTTTTTAATGTCATATTCTTTTGTTAATACTTTTGATTATACAAATGCCGCAGGAGTACACATAAATTCAGACCCGCTCCATGCAATACAATTGGAACCGGGGTTAAAGTTCATAGGTAACTTGAAAAATGGCTGGCAGCCTTATATGGGAGTAAGTGTTGTATGGAACATAATGGATAAAACAAAGTTTAGGGCAAATGATGTATCACTGCCTGAATTAAGTGTAAAACCTTTTGTTAAATACGGTATAGGTATAAGAAAAACCTGGGGAGAAAGGTTCACGGGATTTTTTCAAACGTATATTACAAACGGCGGAAGAAACGGTGTAGGATTGCAGGCAGGTTTTAGATGGGCGCTTGGTAAAGATTATTCAAGACAAACTAAAGCAAACGGGAAACTGCCCGAACTTCCAAAAACAACTATTGCCCTAAAGAATGTAAAAAAATCCCAATAAATAAAGCAAATTTAACTGTTAAATATATGTACAAAAAATGACAAACTGCAAAAAATCTATTTTATACCAATAATATTTTTGAATTAAAGTTGTAACTTAAACGCCAAAAGAAAAGTCATAATAAATTACCATATTCTTACCATATAAATATCTATAATAAAATTGGAATTTTTTAAATAAAATCGGGCAAAATACATATCATATTATGGCAAACCATTTGCTTGTTTTTAATGTGATTACGTATTTATTATTGGCTTACAAAGGTATACCTTTTGATATAAAA
>JAJQDG010000082.1 GCA_021202305.1 Candidatus Gastranaerophilales bacterium | reverse complement strand
GTAACAAAAATTAATATAACCTCCGAACTCAAATTTCAAATCAGGGAAATCGGCATAAAAAGAACGCGGGTAAAATTTTAATTTTTCCGCAAGCTCATAAATAAATTTTAATGAAGTTCATCAAATTCGGACAGTATAACTTTTTCAACCGTATTTTGAAGGTTTTTGTCGCTTTTTTTATACACCTTGATATAATTTTCACTCACACCTTGATAGGCGCCGTTTTTCCCCATTTTTTCATATATGATGGTTCTTTGCTTATTTTCATTTGCAGACAAAAATTCTTTGTGCAAAGTATTACACAAAGCCATTAGTTCTTTTGTGCGGTTCTTTTTTACATGCATTGGAATTTGCCCCTGCATTTTTGCAGCCAAGGTGCCTGTTCTTTTTGAATAAGGAAATGAATGTATATAGCTTACCCTGCACTTTTCAAGCGCATTTTTTGTTTCAATAAAGTCATTTTCATTTTCATCAGGGAAACCCGTTATAATGTCGCACCCTATAAAAGGCAGATCAAAAGCAGATTTTATTTTTAAAATCATATCGCAGGCTTCTTTTTTCGTATATGTACGCCCCATATTACCAAGGGTTTTATCACACAAGCTTTGCAGCGATAAGTGAAAATGCGGACAAAACTTTTTTGATGAAACCAGAAAATCAAAAAGCTCATCATCAATTTCATTGACATATAAAGAACCCAATCTGTATCTTAATATATCTGTTTTTTCGATTTCTTTTAACAGATGAATTAATTTTAAATTAAATTCTCTGCCCCACTGACCTATGTGAATTCCGGTCAGAACAATTTCTTTTTTTCCTTCATCTTTATAAATTTGCACCTGCTCGATAATTTTATCAACCGTTTCGCTTCTTGAATTTCCCCTTGCAAACGGGATTAAACAGTATGTGCAACGGTTATCGCACCCGTCTTGAATTTTTAGCGAAGGTCTTGTAGAGGTTGTTTTGTACAGCATTTTTCCAAAGTATTTTTTTTGTGCGAAAATATCATCCGCAAAAATTTTTCTGTTTTCCTTAAATATAAATTCAATATATTTTTCAATGTTTAACTTTTCCCTATTGCCCAAAATTAAATCTGCTTCCGGAAAATCACCTTCTTTTGCATTTTGCGCGGTGCAGCCCGTTAAAACGAGTTTTGTTTTTTTATTGTCTCTTTTTATTTGTTTTAAAAGGTAAGAAACCTGATTGTCGCTGTGGGCTGTTACGGTACAGGAATTTATTATGCAGATATCAGCTTCATTTTTATTTTTAGTTTCAATGAAACCGGCTTTTTCAAGCGATTGTGTGATAATTTGACCTTCAAGCTGGTTTGTCTTGCACCCGAGGGATTTTATATAAAATTTCACCTCTTACTCCTTTTAAAATCTGCAACAAGTTCTATATGGTGAGTATTTGGAAACATGTCAACGGGTTGAACTGATTTTAATTCAAAACCGTTTTCGATTAAAACAGAAGAATCCCTGTACAGTGTCATTGGATTGCAGCTTATATATATAATTGAATTTGTCATTTTTGAAAGAGAACTCAGCGTTTCCCTGTCGGACCCCTTTCTTGGCGGGTCAATAACTGCATTATCAAACCATTTTTTTTCTTTTATAAACGAATTGATTGTTTTCTTAGCGTTTCCTTCAAAAATTTCGTATTTTTCAATATTGTTTAATTTGAAATTTTCCCTTGCAAAAGACACAGATTCGCTATTTTGTTCAACAAGAGTAATTTTTGAAACAACATCCTTCATAAAAATTCCAATAGCGCCTGAGCCGCCGTATAAATCAAGAAAATTGCCTTTGCTTTTAATCAATTTTTTTGCTGCATTAAAAAGTTCGACTGCGCAATTCGGATTAACTTGAAAGAAAGAATTTATACCTATTTTATACTTAAATCCGGATAAGTTTTCAATTATATAATCTTTTCCTTCAACTAAAATTGTCCTATCACCCGTAATTTTATTTGTAATATTCGTATTAAAATTTACAAATACCCCTTTTATTTGGGGAAATTTTACTGTAAGTGTACTTATAAAATGTTTTTCTTTTTCTGAAATTTTATCCGCGTTCAAAACAAACTCTAATAAAATATCCCCGTTTGAATTTGAAATTCTTGTATTTATTCTGCGCAAAAGCCCGTTTCTTGTATTTTCGCAGTAACATCCAAAACCCCAATTATTTCTGATAAAATCAACGATTTTATCTATTATTTCAGGCTGTGCGGGACAGTATTTAATATTGACAATTTCATGGGTATTTTCCATGTAATATCCAAGAAGCGGACGTTTTGAAATTTTTGTTTCGCCGCAGGCATATTGTGTTTTAGCTCTGTGATTTATTATTTTCGGGCTTTTTATTACGGGTAAAATTTCTGTATTTTTAAAAATTTCTTTTACAATTTGTTCTTTTAGTTTTAATTGAAAATCGTACTCAATAAAAGCCAAATCACAGCCCCCGCACGGCTTTGAAAGCGGACACACCGGTTTTATTCTATATTTTGAAGGCGTTTTTATTTCTTTAACTTTTGCCAGAATATAGTGCTTATTATTTTTATAAGGTTCAATTTCAACAATGTCGCCCGGCATTGCGCCTTTTACAAAAACAGCAATTCCATTTTCATTATGCGACAGACCCACACCTTCAAAAACAAGTTTTTCAATTTCTAAAATCAATATTCAAAATACCTGTCAAAGTCCACATCATCAAAGGAACAAAGCAGCATATACACTTCATCGTCTTCATCCATTCTCTGAAAATTATATTCATCAAATTTCCACAATTTAGGATTTATGCCGATTGCCCTTACAATATTGTGTTCATACAAAACTTTTAATTTCTTTTTTACAGTTTCTACATCCATGCAAAGCTGCCGCGCCAGTTCAACGGCGGTTATGCCATTACGGTTAGAACATTTTTCAGGCGTTAAAAACATTAATTCAAGCCCTACTTTTTTTAATTCAGTATCTTCTGTTTCTGTAATTTGCATTTTTCAATACCAACAGGGAACATTACAATAATATCACATTATACAATATCGACAATGGCAGATATTTTCTTTAATGCGCTTAGACTAATTCCATAGCATAATTTGCATATTCTATTACTTTATCCGGCAAATTTTCCGCACTTGCAGCAAGAATACCGAAACTTTTGGCTGCAACCCCGTTTTCAATTTCTCTTTTTCCTTTTTTATCAACTATTTCCAAATATTTAATTCTGTCATTTTCGCCTTTAAATAAATCTGCCAGTTGAAAATAATGTGTTGCAAAAACAGTTTTTGACACAGTTTCTTCTAAAATATACCGGATCAGGCCGTATGAAATTGAAACTCCTTCTTTATATGATGTTGATTTTCCGATTTCATCCAGTAAAATTACGCTTTTATCGGTTGTGTTTTGCAAAATTTTTGAAACCTCGTGCATTTGCATGCCATGGCTTGATTTTTTATTAATAAATTCATCAGATAAATTTAAAACAGTAAAAAGCCTGTCCGTAAGGGCAAGTTTTGCAGAATCGCACGGCACATAAAAACCCGCCTGCGCAAGAATAATAATAGACGCTATTTCTTTCAGCAAAGTAGATTTTCCGGCTCCGTTTGCGCCTGTCAGTATAATAAAATCAGAATTTTTAAAATTGATACTCAAGGGGTCAAATTTACCCAATATTTTTTGCGCTGCCACATGTTTTCCGTTTTTAATTTCAAATGTGCTGTCTTTAAAAGCGGGGCATACAAGGTTATATTCAATTACGGCTGAATACAAAGAAAAGAAAACATCTAAAAGGGCAAGTTTTTTTGAATATTTCCTGACTGCATCCGTCATTTCTTTTGAATAACGGCGCAAATTTTCAAAGATTTGAACTCTTAATTCTCTTGATTTTCCTTCATACGAATACAGCTCATCTTGAAGGTTTATTAATTTATCTGTTGTATATCTTTTTGAATTTTTTAAAGTTTGAACATGTAAAAATTCTCTGCCCAAATTATTTACAGAACCTATAGGAATTTCGATTAAGCATTCACCCGATTTTTTTATTATCTTTAAGGAGTTAATTTTTGTATATGCTCTAAGCGCTTTTTCATAAGTCAGGATATTTTCTTCAATTTCTTTCATTTTTGCTTCAAGCGTATCTAAATCCGCACTGGCGCCCTTTTTTATATATTTTTCCGATTTAATAAGCTCTATATC
>JAJQDG010000011.1 GCA_021202305.1 Candidatus Gastranaerophilales bacterium | reverse complement strand
AAGCCCCAGTTTTGTAATTTTAAATGAATATAAAACCAATTTTTTTCCGGTTTATCATTTTGACCTTTATCGTTTGGAATTCGGGGGAATTGGTTCAATAAAAGATGAGCTGTCAGAATATTCAAAAGAAAACATGTTAACTCTTGTAGAGTGGGCAAATTTCGGCTTAGACGAACTTCCGCTTGAAAGAATGGAATTAAAGATTGGTTATATTGAAGATGAAAAAAGAAATTTTGAATTTTCAGGCTCAAACGATTATTATAAAAAAATTATAGAAAAAACCGCGAAAGAATTTTATGAACATATTAACAATTGATACCGCCCTTGACAGAACTTACGTTGCTGTTTCTATAGAAGGCGAAAAAAATTTTAGAACAATTGAAAATACCGGACAAAATTACCACAGTCTTTACCTGCCAAAAATTTTAAAAGAGTTAAATATGCTTGATAAAATTGAATATTTAGGCGTAAACACAGGTGTTGGCAGCTTTACCGGAATAAGGACAGGGCTTTCGATTGCAAAAGTTATAACCGGCAGATTAAAAATAAAAGCATGTGCATTTACAACATTTGAAGCGCTATCAAAAGCGTACAATAATAAAAATATTGTTCTTGACGCTAAAAGAGGTTCCGCTTTTTATACAATTGACGGAAAAAATATTGAAATGATTTCATACGAAACGGCATTAACAAGAATAAAAGCCGGAGATACATATATTTGCGACAGCTCAATATATTCTAAATTTAATCTTTCAAATTTAATACCGTTTGAAAACAAAATTGACCTTTGCAAATTTGAACTTGAAATTGTTGAAAATAAAATCAAAAACAATGAAATTATAAATTCAATAGATTTAAAACCTACATATATTCAAACGCCGCCGATTTTTTTAAAGAATTAATTTTACTTTCCTAAAGTGTCGTATACGGCTTTTGCCGCTTTTTGAATTAAATCGCGCGCGGAATAATCGTTGTGCGGACGTTTTACCATAATCGACATAATATATTTGCGACCCGAAGGGCTGTATACAATACCCGCATCTCCAAGCATTTTGCCTATATCGCCCGTTTTATGGATAATAATTGCGTCGGGCGGAAGCTGCGATTTTATCAAGGTTCTGTTTTCAACTTTTGACATATACTCTTTAATTGAAGCGCTTGACTTCAGGGGCAGAAAATTCTGATTATCTATATTGTATAATAAAGTTGCAATTTCTCTCGGGCTTGTACTGTTTTTTCCCTGCAAATCCGGAAGAAAAGAGTTTACCTGTGTTTTAGTAAAGCCCCAGCGTCTGAGGGATGAATTTATTTCATTAATTCCGCCGTTATATTCTAAAAGCATATTGGTAGCAGAATTATCCGACTGCCTTATCATAATTTTTGCAAGATAATCAAGCGAATAATCAACACCTGCGCTTTTATATTGCAAATTGCCGGAACCTTCGGTTCTGTGCGCTTCGGTAAATGTCATTTTTTCGTTTATATCAACCGGCGAAAAGCCCTCGTCTTCAAGTTTTTTAGAACGATTGAATAAATCCAGCAAAACGGGTATTTTTATTATACTCGCAGCGGGAAAAATCTCATCGCTGTTAATTTCAACTGTTTTGCCCGAAATATAATCATATACAAAAATTCCTGCATGAAGTTTTGGATATTGGGCTAAAATCGAATGCAGGTTTGAATTTAAACTTTCTATATTGCCCGTTGAATTTATTTTCAGCAATTTTTCGGTATTTTTAACGGAAGGAGCTATGAGAAGATTTTTACCCATTAAATTTGAATTTGAAATATAATTTAAAGTCGGCGGGTAAATTTTTTCAGCTTCAAGATGAATATTTCTGTTGTGAACCCTGTTCAAATAAACTGGCTGTAAAAAATTTTTTGCATTGATTAAAGTTGCAAAAAACAATACGCACGCCCAAATTAAAAGTGCAAAACCAACAACAACAGGATTGCGCGCCGTTTTGTGCCTTTTGTTTTCGACATGCCGCGGTACGTATTTATAAACCTGCCCTCTCCGATAAATCTGGTAATTTTGATCGGCTAATTTGTACATATCGGTACTATAACAAATTTTGCTGTACAGGGGCAGTTATGTTACATTTTTTTACTCTAAACGGAGGATATTTTTTCTTAACTTTAGCCAAAAATTGTGATATACTCTTCTGGTATGAAAATATTCCGCATATTGTTATTCATTTTGTTTTTCACTTCGGTTCCTTCTTTAGCTCTTGACGTTGTATATTCCAAAGGTCAGAGTCTGACAGGGCGCATAACAATGACTTCGGACGGTCTTATAAAAATGAAAACAGACGGCGGGGAACTTAGTTTAGTAAGAGCAAAAAACAGCGATTATTACGGCGATTATGTAAAATTTAAACCGAATATATTTTCTTCTGTCATAGAAGAAACGAATTGCAGGGTTATATTTGTTGATTTTTATAGTATTACAATCAAAACGCCGGATGCGAATATAAAAATCCCGAGATACAGAATTGAATCAATTATTATGAACACAGATTAAGGAGATTTTATGAATATTATTATTTATACCGATGATAAAACAAAACAACTTGAAAATATGCTTGCAGATATTGATGTAAGCGTAAGAACGGAAGATACGGATAAAATTTTAGAATACAAAGATTTAAATGCCGGACTCGTTATTATGGATATGCCGCTTGAAAAAGTTAAAGAGATTTGTGCCGTTACAAAATTTGATGCCGCAGTTTTAATTGCAGCTGAAAAAATTCCGCAAATAAGAGTGCATGCTATTGTTAATGATTTCATAAAAACCCCTGTCGATTCTTTTGAATTTGTAACAAGGGTAAGGGCTCTTGTTAAGGCCGTTGAATATAAGCAATCGTTAAGTAAAGTTACTGTTACTGATGAGCTTACGGGGCTTTATAACAGAAAATACCTTCACTCAAGGCTTGATGCCGAAATTTCCCGCGCAAAAAGATACGGTACGGATCTTTCCTGTCTTTTGCTTGATATAGACTTTTTCAAAACCGTAAACGATATGTACGGCTATGATTGGGGCGATGTACTGTTGAAAAAAGTTGCGGAAATGCTTTCTGCGGTTATAAGAAAAGAAGATATTTTAACAAGATACGGCGATGAAGAATTTCTTTTAATTTTGCCGAATACTTCGGAATCTCAAGCATTTATTTTTGCGGAACGTTTCAGACGGGATATTGAAAAAATGGAATTTATTCCCGCGCAGGAAGAAGAACGCCACCCGATAACAATATCAGGCGGTATTTCCAGCTATCCGTTTCTTGAAAACGTCGAAGAAAATTCCAACACAATAATAAGATACGCGGAACATGCCCTTTATAATGCAAAAAAAAGCGGAAAAAATCAAATTGTTCAGTTTTCAAGACTGAATTTAGGATTTTAAAATGACATTACCTGCAAAAAGGATAATTCCTTGTCTTGACGTTATGGAAGGACAAACAGTAAAAGGCGTTAATTTTCAGAATTTAAAATACGCGGGTGATTGCATTGAACTTGCCGAGAAATATTCTAAAAACGGCGCCGATGAGCTTGTGTTCCTTGATATTACCGCAACAAACGAAAAGCGGAAAACCGTTGTCGAACTGGTTGAAAAAGTGGGAAAACATATTTTTATACCCTTTACGGTAGGCGGCGGCATAAGCACAATTGAAGATATCAGAGCCATTTTAAAAGCAGGTGCCGATAAAGTTTCAATAAATTCTGCCGCCGTAAAAAACCCTGAAATGATTTCACTTTGCGCTGAATATTTCGGCTCGCAATGTATTGTTGCAGCAATAGATGCAAAGCGGATTGACGGCGATTTTTATGTTTTTATCAATGCAGGAAAGAAAAATACAGGGCTGAAACTTTTAGACTGGGTAAAAACCGTTGAAAAATCAGGCGCCGGCGAAATTTTATTAACTTCAATGGATTTTGACGGTACAAAAAAAGGATTTGATATTGAAATGCTTAAAATGGTTTCTTCGTCGGTCAATATTCCTGTCATAGCTTCAGGCGGAGCGGGTGATAATTCTGAACATTTTGTAAAACTGTTTGAAGAAACTTCGGTTGATGCGGCGCTTGCTGCCTCAATTTTTCATTATGATACGCTGCCGATTGAAAAATTAAAAAAAGAACTCGGCAAAAAAAATATTGTAACAAGACGCCTTGTAAACGATGTATAATTTATTTTTCTAAGATATAGTATACAGGATGATAGGT
>JAJQDG010000109.1 GCA_021202305.1 Candidatus Gastranaerophilales bacterium | reverse complement strand
GTTGTAACCATAAGCTTTACAACAAGTTCGCCGTCAGCTGAAATGCGTTTTTCAATTTTTGAAATATTTGAAAAATGTTCATCAATAATTTTATTTACGCTTTCAATATCTTGAACCGTGCAAACTATATTTATTTTTACATTCCTGTATTTTTTTAAATAGTCCGACAAAAAATTTCTTTCAAATTGTCTTATCAAAATAAGCACGAAAAGCGTAGAAAAAGTTGCAAAAACACCGATTGAAAACAGTCCGCAGCCGCATGCCATGCCGATTGCAGCGGACATCCACAAGGTTGCTGCGGTTGTTATACCTAAAATATTGGAGCCGGTACGCATTATTGTTCCGGCACCGATAAAACCAATACCTGTTATTATTTGCGCACCGATTCTTGCAGGGTCATTAACTCCCGAAAAACCTTCGGTAACTGCCATTTTAAAACCGTAAATCGATAAAAGCGTAAAAACGCAAGCACCTGCACAAACCAGAATATGGGTTCTAAGCCCTGCCACTTTTCCTGTCAATTCGCGTTCCACTCCCAAAAGCGAAGCAAGGCAAATTGCAACGGTAAGGCGCAATATAACCGTTATATAAAAATCTGCGTTCAGTATAAAATTGTTTAACATGTTTTACTCTTAGGGTCTAATACATCTCTAATTGTATCGCCTATTATGTTATAAGACAAAACCGCAATAAAAATTAAAAATCCGGGTGCTAAAAGCCAGGGGCGGTACATTATATTTGCAAATTCCTGCGCTTCTTTAAGCATGTTGCCCCAGCTTGCATCAGGCTGCTGAATGCCAAGCCCCAAAAAACTTAAACCTGATTCAGCCAGTATAAAAGAAGGTATTGAAAGCGCTATTGCAATTATTACATAGCTTGAAGTCTGGGGCAAAATATGGCGCAAAATTATCTTAAAATCAGTCTGTCCTATACTTTTTGCAGCCTTTACATAATCTTCATTTTTAATTGAAAGCACCATGCCTCTTACAACGCGCGCAAAACCCGCCCAGCCGATAAAAGCAAGAATTATTGTAATTAGCGCAAATCTTTCCTGACTTGTCATATTAGAAGGCAAAATAGCGGCGAGAATAATTAAAAGATAAAAGGTGGGAATTGACATAACCGCTTCTGATATTCTCATTAAAATATTGTCAATAACACCGCCAAAGTATCCTGAAATTCCCCCGTAGATAAGCCCTATCGGAAAAGAAATCAAAAGCGCTAAAAAACCTATGGTAAGTGAAATTCTTCCGCCGTATAAAAGTCTTGAAAAATTATCTCTGCCGTTTATATCGCAGCCTAAAAAATGCAATCCGCCATTTGTATCGGTCGTTATAAAATGCCTTTTTGTTTTAAAAATTCCAAATAGTTTATATTCAAACCCTTCGCCAAAAAATTTAAGATAATGCCTTTGGCTTCTATCTTCGCTAAAATCTAAATTTAAAGTATGCGGATTAAACTTGCGCACCCAATTATAAGTATAGGGCGCCGAGATTTTTCCTTCGGGCGTTATCATATATATATTGCTCGGGGGCGCATAGGAAAGTTTTCTGTTTGAATAATTTTTTTCGTAGGGCGATAAAAAGGAAGCAAAAAGTATTGCAAGATACAAAAAAACCAGTACAAAAAAAGAAAGAGCGCCCAATTTATCTTTTTTAAAAAATTTAATCATTAATTTGCCCCCACTCTGGGGTCAACAAGCCTGAGCAGAATATCCGATATTATATTCCCTAAAACAAGCATTAAAGAGCCTATAACAAGCCCTGCCATAACAAGATTTATATCTGATTTCATAACCGCTTCTAAAATCAAACGCCCGAGCCCCGGGTATTGAAAAACATATTCGGTTAATGCAGCGCCCGATAATAAACCCGCAAATTCAAATCCAAGCATTGTAACAAGCGGATTTACGGCATTTCTAAGCGCGTGTTTTATTATAACTTTTTTTCTTGGAATTCCTTTTGCAATTGCATATTTTACATAATCAGAATCCAAAACATCAAGCAAATTCGCACGCATTTGTCTTGAAAGTCCCGCAAGGGAAAGAGTAGTTAAAACAAAAGTCGGCAAAAAAAGGTGATGCAATATGTCTAAAATTTTATTTACAGCCGAAAGCGTGTAAAAATTGGCGCTTGTAAGCCCGCCGATTGGAAACAGCCCTGTTTTTTGCGCAAAAATCAAAAGTAAAACCGCAAAGAAAAAGGAAGGTATTGCCATACCGGCGCTTGAAAAAAGTGTTAAAAGCCTGTCAAATATGCTTCTATAGTTAAGCGCGGCAATAATCCCGAGCGGAATACCTATTATCCATGTCCAAAAAATTACATTTAAAGAAAGAATGAGCGTATTTGCCGCCCTTTCTTTTATTTTAGAGGACACTTTCTCGCCGGTTGTTGTTGTTCCCATATCGCCTTTGATGAAATTTTTGCCCCAATAAAAATATTGAAATAAAATGGGTTTATCCAGACCCAGACGCTTTATTTCATGTTCTACGGTTTGTTTTGAAACGGCAGGATTTAATTTTAATTCCGCTAAAGGGTCAACCGGCGACAGCCTTATAAGAAAAAAACTTATGAGCGTAACCAAAATTATTATAGGTACGCTTTGCAAAATTCTTTTAAATATATACATCCAAATAGGCATAAATTCAATTCTATATCAGGCTTGTAAAATATTTATTGCTCCAACCGGTTATTCAAAAAGACTGTTCAATCTGTCTTGAATTTCGTTCGGATCCATTTCTTTTGTAATGGCATTAATATCAAGCGCGGCTCTGTAATATTTGGCAGCTTCAACCTTTTCGCCTTTTATGGAAAGACATCTTGCGTAATTATAGTGCGCAAGGGCATAATTTGGATCATACTCAAGAGCATTTTTGAAACAATCCGCCGCACGCTGAATTTGAGCCAGATCATCAAGATAAATAACCCCTAAATTGTTATGAGCTATGGCATAATCAGGAGCATATTTAATTGAAAGTTCATATTCGGATATAGCCTCTGTCAAATTGCCCAGCCCCCACAGCAAAAAGCCCAAATTACAGTGAATTTTTGCATTATTCGGCTGAAGCTCAATCGCCCTTCTGTACACTTTAAGCGCATTAACGTAATCTTCCTTTTCGTAAAACGCAGCGCCAAGGCCAATATATATTTCAAGATTTGCCGGATCTAAAACATAAGCCGTAAGGAATGCCAATACAGCGGCTTCATTATTTTCAAGAAAATGCTGGAGCAAAAAGCCCAATGTCTGCGCAAATTCAGGCGCTTTTTCATGCCCGGGGTTCAATAAAACGGCGCTTTCATAATGAGAAACTGCTCTTTTATGCTCGCCTTTCATAAAATACAAATTTGCAATCTGGCTGTGAAGAATCGGGTTATTTGGGTGAATGGCAATAAACTTTTTATAAGTTTCAATTGCAGATTCATACTCGCCCATTTCCTCATAAGCCTGAACAAGCCCGACATAAGCAGGAAGGTATAAAGAATCAATCCACCTTGCCATTTTATATTCAACAATTGCTTCTTCGTGCTTGCCTAAAATTCTGTAAATATCACCTAAAAGACAATACAGCGTGGTAAATCCCGGCATTTTATCAATTGCCATTGAATAATAATTGACAGCATCTAAATAATGCTGCTGCCTTGCAGCGCACGCAGCAAGATAAAGTTCTTTTGCAATACTGAAAATTTTAAGCTTTTTAGCAACGTCCTTTTTTGCTTCTTTATCAAAAGGAAGCGTTAAATATGACATTATAAGTTCAATATTGCTTTTGAATTTTGAATTTTCGTTAGAGAAAAATGCAATCCGAAGCAGCCTGTGTTTAAGATAATGCATTCTTGACGTTTTTAAAAATGTAGATTTTAAGGCTTTTTCCACTTCTTCAAGAGCATCAGTGTATCTTTCTTTTTTCTTGTAGCAATTTGCAATCATAAAGTGGCACTGGGCTTTATCCGCATTATTTTTCAAAGCCATTTCAAAATAACTTAATGCGCGGTCGAGTTCGCCTTTATGGAAAAAAGCAAACCCTATTTTATAATAAATTTCGCCGTTATCAACAAGATTTTCCAACGCTTTCTGGTACTGCATTATGGCTTCATCAATATATTGTTTTGCCTGATAAACATCCAGATGCCAATCCATATATAAATCACCCAGACGTACATTTAACTCGGTATTAGAAGGCTCCTGCATAAGAACGGATTGGCAATATTCAATAGCCTTTTGAATTTCACCCCTGTGTTTAAATGTTTCAATTTTTTTATTTATCTCTTTTAAGTTTGCCAAAACTCTACACTTCCTTCGATAATAAGATTTTACGATATTAAACAAGATTATGCAAATATATTAAAAATTAAGATACTCGCCGGGTGCAAGAACTACGGTAGTTGGTGCTTTAAGTAAATATTTCTTTGTAACTTCAATAATGTCCTCCTGCGTTATTTTTTTAATTTGTTCAATCAATTTTTCGTTATAATCCAAGCCCGCGCCGTTTATGTAGTTCCAACCGTTAGAGCTTGCAATTTGGGCATTTGTTTGAGTGTAAAAATATTTATATTTACCCGTATAGTTTTCTATTGCGCCCCTTAATTCTTCCTGTTCCGGAGGCTCTTTTATTACGCGCTCTATTTCGGTTTTAAACCCTTCAAGAGATTTTTTTATATTGGAGGGTTCTGTTCCTATGTAAAGTGCAAAATAAGCCCCATGTCTTAATGTTTTATAGCTGCTTCTAACGGTATAGGCAAGCCCCCTTTTATCGCGCAGTTCAACAAAGAGCCTTGATGAAAGCCCTGCACCGCCCAAAACATTATTTAAAATATTTAGTTTGGCGCAATCTTCGCTGCCGATGCCCTCCGTTATCCAACCTTGAAAAATTTGCGCCTGTTTTGCATCTTCTTTAGTGATTTTAATCAATCCTTCGCTATGTTGAACCGGTTCTTTTTGAATTTCTGCATTTGCGCTGTTTGCCATAAACTTGAGTTTTGATGTAACCAAATTTAAAAAGGCATCTTCGTCTTTTACATCTGCGCAAATTGAAATTACCTTGTTTCCCGAAAGCAAGTTTTTATAATATTCTCTCACATGCTCAACTTTCATATCATCTATTGTTTCAAGAATTTTTGTATTTGTAGAACCGTATCTGTGGTTTTTGAAGATTTCCCTATAAAATCTGTCAGATGCTTTTGTTACCGGAGAATCAAGCGAAGAAAGCGTTTCGCCTTTAAATTTATACACTTCTTTATTAAATGTCATAAAATTAGCATTAATCATAAAATCATTGACAATTTCAAGCGCAGGGGCGATATCTTCATTCAGGCACAAAATCGAAACTTTGAGAAAATCGCACCTTGAATCAACCGTTACTTCAATTCCTAAATTTTCAAGCTCCAGGGCTATTTCTTCCGCCGTTTTTTTATCGGTGCCTTGCAGAAGTAAATTTCCTAAAAGTACATGGCAGCCTTCATACGGCATTTTTTTATCTGTTGCAAAATAAAGATAAATCGCGCTTCTTGGAGTATCTTCAATATTTTCAAAAAGTACATTTATATTGTTAACTTGAATATTTTTCATTTATTTTGCCTCCGGCATTAAAATACTTACAGCTGCTAATTCCGGCGAAAGATATTTTTTCGCCGTTTCTTGAAGATAAATATTGTCTATTTCATCCAATTTAAACAGATACTCATTCGCAAGAGATAAATCCCCGAATACGGTCATAAATTCCCCGATCATATCCCCTATGGAAGAAACAGTTTCGGCTTCTTGAGCGAAGTTTACTTTTGCAAATTTTTTAGCTTTTTGAACTTCTTCTTCGCTTATATTTGAAAGGGTTTCAAGCTCATTTTTTATATCGGACAGAACGGTATCCTTTTTATCCGCATTGAAATTAATATCTATCATAAAATTATCGCCGTCTTTAAATTGATAATGAGAAGCCTGAACCTCATACACATATGGTTCTTTGACATTTTCAATAAGCTTTGTATTTAATCTGGAGCTTTTCCCGTCGCCCAGAATTGTTGTTAAAAGGTCAAGTGCAATTGTTTCCTTTAAATTTTTCGGACAGCCGCAAAGAAAACCCCACATCATAAAGCCTGTATTTATATGCGCCGTTTTTTCAATTGTTTTCGGATTTTTGACAGAAGTTTCTATTTCTTTTTTATCGGGAATAAGCGGTTCAAAACAATCAAATTTTTGAAAATTAAATTCCTCCTGCACTTTTTTTATCGCATATTCAAACTCAAAATCCCCGACAATAACGGTTGTCATATTAAAAGGCGTGTAAAAGCTTTTATAATAACGCATAATTTCTTCTCTTGAAATTGCGGAAATTATTTCTGCGCTGCCTATTACATCCCTTTTATAGGGGTGTTTTTCATACATAGCATCATTTAAAACATTATAAACTTTCCGCCAGTTTCTATCCTGCCCCATTCTGATTTCTTCAATTACAACACATCTTTCGCGTTTATCTTTAGGAGCATTTCCGTTAATTTCAAAAGGCGAACCTATTTCTTCTTCCGGCAAAACAGGGTCAATCATCATATCCGCATGCAAATGAAGCGCCAGATCAAACTCTTCAACAGGGATTGTTACATAATAAAATGTATAATCTTTCCATGTTGCAGCGTTAATTATGCCGCCTTTGCGTTCTAAAATTCTGTCAAATTCGCCGGCTTTATATTTATGGGTGCCTTTAAACATAAGATGCTCTAAAAAGTGTGAAACGCCGTTATTTTGGACATTTTCATTAATTGAACCGGTTGCAACCCAGGTGCTTATATTGACCATAGTGCTTTTTTTATGCGCAAGGACAAGCCTGTGTCCGTTATCAAACGTAATAACTTCAACCGGTCTTGTTAAATAAGGATATTTTATATTTTCTCTTTTCATGATTATAAATCCTTCCTCAGAATTTTTGCATTTCGCAAATAACAGTGTTTAATTTCTTTTTGTGATTTTTCCGTATTTACTGCAACAAGAGCGCGAAGGCACAACGAAAGCGCGCCTGTAACTTCCATTTCACGATAACACATCATAGGGACAGTATCAAACCCCAAATGGAGCCTTGCATATTTCGCGGGAAAATCCGCATTAATATCGGATGTAACCGTAAAGATTATAAATGTAATATCTTCTTTTTGAATTGAATTTTCATCAATAATTTTTTGAGTTAATTCAACAACGGCGCTTTCTATCTCTTCTTTTGTATTTTCAAAAAGGGTAATAGCACCTCTTATTCCTCTTGTGTACATATTATATCCCCCTTTTTAATTTTAGAACCCAGACTCCAATCATAAGCAGACATAGTGTTTTTGCCTTCCGGTTTAACTGATTTCACTAATATTGCATTTTTTGAGCATGCAATTAAAACTCCTTTTTTATCTACCGAAAGAACTTCCCCTATTGTTTTTGATTGAGAGCATTCAACAGGTGTTGATTTTAAAACCTTAATCAATTTGCCTTTAAAAACAAAATGAGCGGTATTTACCCCGCAGAAAGCGCGGATTTTATTGTGTACGGTTTCAGCCGGACATGAAAAATTCAAAAATTTATCCTCTTTTTTCATTTTTTTTGTAAAGGTGGCAAAAGCATCATTTTGCTCGTATGGTTTTATTGTGCCTGAATATAAGCCTTTTAGAGTTTCTTTAATAAGGTTTGGAGAAAATGCGGAAATTTTTTCTGCGAGGGTTTCATAATTTGTATCACTGTCCAAATCAATTTCTTTTGTGAGGCAAATATCTCCTGCATCGAGTTCTAAAACAGTTATCATTGTTGTAATGCCGGTTTTTTTATCGCCGTTTAAAAGGCATTCGCAAATCGGGTTTGCGCCTCTGTATTTAGGAAGCAGACTGGCATGAAGATTTATTGTTTCATATTTTGGAATATTTAAAATTTTCTCCGTTAAAATTTGTCCGTAGGCGAAAGTTACAAAAAAATCGGGCGAGATTTTTTCAAGCAGGCTGATTGCATTTTCATCACAAGAAAGTTTAACAGGCTCAATAACAGGAATATTGTGCAAAACAGCCTGCTCTTTTATTTTTGAATTTTTTATTTTTTTACCTCTGTTTGCAGGTTTCGGCGCTCTAGTAACAAGCGCCTTAACTTCAAAATCAGAATCATTAACAAGCGACAAAAAAGAATTAAGTGCTATATCAGGCGTTGCAAAGAAAACAAGCGATATTTTATTCATTTTCTGTTGTTTTATCCTCAACAAGCAAATTTTCAATTTCTTCTTCATCAAGCATTTTATCTTTTTCAAGCGGGGCAAGACCGTTGTCTTCAAGCGCTTTTATTGTTTCAAAAATATTTCTTGCATGATCTATAAACAAAATTCCATCCAGATGGTCATTTTCATGTTGAATTGCACGCGAAAGCAAAGAGCCGTCTTTTGCTTCAATTATAAACGGTTTGCCGGACAGATTAAGAGCTTTTACTTTAATGTAAGCATATCTTCTGACATCTACAAAAGCATTCGGAAAGCTCAAACACCCTTCTTTTTCATGTGATGCGCCTTCATGACTTATTATTTTGGGATTAATAAAAACAATAGGATTATATTTTTCGTTTTCTAAAGAAACATCTACTACAAAAAGTCTGATATTTTCGCCAACCTGAGGCGCTGCAAGCCCGACGCCGTTATTTGCATACATTGTATCAATCATATTTTCAGCCAAAATCTTTATTTTTTTAGAAATTTTGCCTACTTCTTTTGATTTTTGTCTTAGTATTTCACTGCCGTATTTAAATATTTTTAAAATTGCCATAGGAAAATTATAGCAAATTTGCCCGCACGGGGCAAGATATCCGCCAAAATTGTCTGCCGGAGCCGGCGGCTGATACGGATAACGGCATTGTGCCTTGCTTTCATATCAGCACCGGCTTTTGCAATTTGAATTTTTAAAACACTGTCTTAAATCATAGTTTAGGTCATAATTGCTTTCAATAATACGGCAACACCTACCTGTTTATCTACATAACTTGCATCATATACACCGTCTGCAACGTATTTTCCTGATGTATAGTTTGAAGTGCCTGCCCAAACATAAGGCGAAGTTACGCCGCGATTGCTGTAGCCCATGCCGTTGTAATGTTCCGCGTAATCATACCAGGTTGTAATATCATTCACGTCAATTGTGCCATAGTTCCCTGATAACGCTGCAATTGCAGATTCTTCCCAGCTTGAATAGCTGCCTAATGAGCCGCCGTCTTGCAATCTGGCGTTAAAGCTGCCTGATGCTTCTCTCCAGTGAATTGCCGCAATAAGTTCGGCAGGTACACCAGTTTGCGCAGCAACAGATTGATATCTGGATTTATTTGCTTCCCAGTTTTCTTTAAACGCTTCAACACTGCTTTGCTGGCTTTCAGTTAAATTTTCTGTGAAGTCAAAATCAACATCAGATATACTTGTTGCAGTTACACCGTCTGATGAAGTACTTACGGTATATTCCGAATTTGAATCAAGGTTTGCAATTTCGGTTTCTTTATTGGACAGAAGCGTAACAATTTGAGCTCTCAATGACTGTATTTCGCTTGTAGCGCTTTCAGCACTTTCAATATACTGCTGCATTTCTTCTAAATCTGAAGCACAGGCAGCTTGATTATAATATTTTCTGCGTTCATCTTCTAAATTTTCAATTTCTTCATATAGTGTAAGCAGCTGTTTTTCGTATTTTTCTTCAATTTCTTCTTCTTCGGTTGAAGCAGTTTCAGTTTCATCCGTTTCATCTGTGTCTGATATTTCTATTGAAACAAGCTCATCTTCCGTCAAAACCATATCACCGTCTGTATCAAGCTTTTTAAGGGTAGCATCATCCGTTACACCTGATTGAACAAGTGCATCATAATAAGTCTTGCTTTCAATTGTATAGCTGCCGATTGTGTAGTTTTCGCTCATGATAGTTCCCTATGATAAATCGAGGTTAGTATTTGAATCAATGAAATTACCCTTTTAGTACCTTCCTTTTGTATATATTTACGGCTGTTTGATAGTAAAAGTTTAAGTGATTGTTACAAAAGTTTACGCCAGATTGGTTCCCGATGTAATATTGCCGTCAGTAAGCGTATTATAGATAGAAGTAACGCTATCTATCCAACTCTGGCTTGACGGACAATATTTTGCGCCAATTTCCGATATGGTAGTAAGCCCCTGACCGATATAATTATTGGCAAGGTTTTTAATAACCGCTTCGATACCTTCTTCCAAGCTGCTGTAATGAATAATAGAGCCTGATTTCATCATGCCGCCGGGGTTATTATAATTTACAATTGCGCTGCTTGTTCCATATCCGGTTTCAAGCGACATAATTGCAAGCACAAGTGCCGAATCAATATTGTATTCAGCGCATAATTCATCAATGTAATCAGCTTTATCAGCCAGAACGCCCTGTGAGAATTTTGAAACTTTTTTCATCATATCAGCTACACTGCTTGTACCCGTTATTGTTCCGGAGCCTGAAGATGATGTTGTACTTACTGTAGAAGATGAAGACGATGTACTTGCGGAATTTTGCGCGGCTTCAACAGCGGCTTCTTTATTGCTTAAAGTTTGAACAATACTGAGGCGCGTTGTTTTAATATCTGATGTTATATCTTCTGCATTTGAAATGTACTGCGCCATATCGTCAGATGAAGCCGTACCTATTTTGTTATATATATTTCGTCTTTGGCTTTCAAGAGAATCCAGTTCTTCATACAAGGCGATAAGCTGTTTTTCATATTTTTCTTCAATTTCTTCAACTTCAGAATTTGTGCTTGTTTCTCCGGTATCTTCCGTTGTATCGCTATCGGATAAATCCATGGAAATAAGTTCATCTTCCGTCAAAACCATATCACCGTCCGTATCAAGCTTTTTAAGGGTAGCATCATCCGTTATGCCTGATTGAACAAGCGCATCATAATAAGTCTTGCTTTCAATTGTATAGCTGCCGATTGTGTAGTTTTCGCTCATTTTCGGTTATTTGCTTTCCTTCCGTTAAAATTTATCGTTATTTTGCGCAGAAACTTTACTTTTTGTTACAATAGTTAATAAAAAGAGTACCAAAAAACACTATACAAATAAAAACGCCCATTTTATAAAAAAGGCGTTTTTATAAGCAGAATTTGCAAAATTTACGGCTGTTAATTATTTTGCAGCATTTTCAACTGCGACTGCAACTGCAACCGTAGCACCTACCATGGGGTTATTTCCCATACCGATAACACCCATCATTTCAACGTGTGCCGGAACCGAAGATGAGCCTGCAAACTGCGCATCGCCATGCATTCTGCCCATTGTATCCGTCATACCGTATGAAGCAGGACCTGCCGCAACGTTATCAGGATGAAGTGTTCTGCCGGTTCCGCCGCCTGAAGCTACCGAGAAATATTTTTTACCGTTTTCAATTGCCCATTTCTTGTATGTACCTGCGACAGGGTGTTGAAATCTTGTGGGGTTCGTTGAATTACCGGTTATGGAAACATCAACGCCTTCTTTAATCATAATTGCAACGCCTTCAGATACATCATCGGCGCCGTAACATTTAACTTTTGCGCGTTCACCGTCTGAAAACGGAGTTTCTTTAACTATTTTTAATTCACCGGTTTTATAATCATATTCTGTTTCAACATGAGTAAAGCCGTTTATCCTTGAAATAATATAAGCGGCATCTTTGCCAAGCCCGTTTAAAATAACTCTCAAAGGGTTTTTTCTTACTTTATTGGCATTTTTTGCAATACCTATTGCGCCTTCTGCCGCAGCAAAAGATTCATGCCCTGCCAAAAAACAAAAGCATTGAGTTTCTTCCCTTAAAAGCATTGCACCCAGATTTCCATGACCCAGACCGACTTTTCTTGTATCGCCGACTGACCCGGGAACTGCAAAGGCCTGCAAGCCTTCACCGATTGCCTCTGCCGCATCCGCTGCATTTGTAATTCCCCTTTTAATAGCAACAGCGCAGCCTAAAGTATATGCCCACGAAGCATTATCAAAAGCTATCGGCTGAATACCCTTAACTATTTCATCAACATTTATTCCCTTTGACAGACACAATTCATTAGCTTCATCCAAAGATTTAAAGCCGAATTGTTCAAGCGCTTTGGCTAAAGATTTTTCACGTCTGTCCTGTCCTTCAAATTTTGCCATTTTTATTTCCTTTACTATTTTAACTTTCAACTTAAATTTGGAATTATTCCCTGCGCGGGTCGACCGTTTTTACGGCTTCATTAAATCTGCCGTAAGTGCCTATATTTTTTTCATAAGCTTCTTTGGGATCGGCGCCTTTTTTAACGGCATCCATAAATTTGCCTAAATTAATGAATTTGTAGCCTATTACTTCATTATTTTTATCAAGACCTAATTCTAAAATGTACCCTTCCGTTAAAGAAAGATATCTTGCGCCTTTTTGCTTTGTTGAATGAATTGTACCCACCATGGAGCATAATCCCTTGCCTAAATCTTCTAAGCCGGCGCCGACAGGCAAGCCGCCTTCTGAAAATGCGGTTTGAGTTCTGCCATATACAATTTGAAGAAATAACTCTCTCATTGCAACATTTATCGCATCGCAGACAAGGTCGGTATTAAGCGCTTCAAGGATTGTTTTTCCGGGTAAAATTTCCCCGGCCATTGCGGCAGAATGAGTCATGCCGGAACATCCGATTGTTTCAACAAGCGCTTCTTGAATAACGCCATTTTTAACGTTTAAAGTTAATTTACATGTTCCCTGCTGGGGTGCGCAGCAGCCGCAGCCATGGGTCAAGCCTGAAATATCTTTAATTTCTTTTGCTTTTGTCCACATTCCTTCTTGAGGAATAGGAGCAGGTTCGCCCTTTACTCCCCTTTTTATGGGACACATTTGTTCAACTTCTTTAGAAACCTGAATTGAATCCATTTTTTACTCCTTTTATGTACTCACAAGATAAATTTACTCTAAACAAAAAAGAATGTAAAACAAGAGGATTTAAATAGAGAATAGTCCTTTTTTTGGTTATACTATAATTAAAACAAAAGGGGATATTTTAATGAAAAAGGGTTTATTTATTACTTTTGAAGGGATAGACGGCTGCGGAAAAACAACCCAGCTTGAATTATTAAAGAAATATCTGGATGAAAAAAATATCGGCTGTATAAAAACCCTTGAACCCGGCGCCGCCGGATTAGGAGAAAAGCTGAGGGAAATTCTTCTTCACTACGATAAACCGGTTTCAGACAGGGCAGAAACTTTTATTTTTCTTGCCGATAGAGCGCAGCATGTTGAATTTACTCTAAAACCAGCGTTAAATGAAGGAAAAATTGTACTGTGCGACAGATATACGGATTCAACCATCTGCTATCAAGGATACGCACGGGGCGGAAACATTGAAGAATTAAAAAAAATGAATGAAATTGCAACGGAAGGATTAAAACCGGATTTAACTTTTGTTTTTGACTTGCCGCCCGAATCGGCTCAAAAAAGGGTAGGTAAAATAAAAGACAGGCTTGAAAAAGAAGATATCGGTTTTCATAAAAAATTACAAAAGGGTTATCTTGAAATAGCAAAATTTGAGCCTGAAAGAGTAAAAATAATAAATGCAGATGACAGCATAGAAAATATTCATAAAAAAGTATTGGAGCAAATTTGCGGACTTTTATAAGATTTTTTTTGATATATTTACTTTTTTTTCTTCCGCTCAACGGTCTTGCCGTTGAGACAGAAGAAATACAAGGGTTTTTTGAATCGGGTGATTATAAAAAAGCTTATACTGAAATAAAAAAAACCGAAAAAAATAAAAATTTAACTGTCAAAGAGCTTCTTTTAAAGTACGAGGTTTGTAAAAAGATAAACCGTATTGAAGAAGCAAGAACCGCCCTGAATGAAGCAATTAAGCTTGATGAAACCTGTTACGAGGCTTATATCGGGCTTTGCATACTTGCAATTGAAGAAGGAAATTCCACAGATGCTAAAAAATATTTTAAAACTGCCGTTGATATAAACCCCGAAATCGCACAGACGCCTGAAATTCTTTATTATTATGCTAAAATTTGCATTTTAGACAAAGATTTTAATTCTGCACTTTCTAACATGCTTCTTGCAATTGAATTTGAGCCCGATGAAAAAGAATATTATCTTGAACTTGGAAAAATTTACCTCTATCAAAATAAAATTTTAAAGGCGATAAACGCTTTTGAATACGCACTCGGGGAAAATTCCGGCTTAAACGGCGAATGCTACAATTACATAGGGCTTGCAAATTTTAAAAGAGGAAACTACAAAACCGCGCTTGAAAATTTTGAACGTGCAGTTGAAATTTCCCCTGAAATTATTTATTTAAGCAATCTTGCACTTTGCTATAAAGTTCTTGATATGGAAAATGAATATAAAGAAACAATTCAAAAATTAAATTTAAAAAAACCTTCAAGCCCCAAAGAATACCTTGAAATGAGCCAAATTTATTACTCAAGAGGAGATATCGCATTTGCAAAAAATATTTTAGGAGAAGGCTTAGAAAAATATCCGAAAAATAATCTTTTAATCAACGCTTTGAAGTTGCTTAATAAAACGTAATTTTTTATTTAATTCATTATTTTTTCATGGGAAAATCCTGGGGTGAGAAAGGCTGTAGTTTAGTGGAAATGGAAAAAGACTTAAAAGCCGTTATACTTGCCGCAGGCAAGGGAACAAGAATGAAATCCGGCACCCCCAAGGTTCTTCATGAAATTTTTAATAAACCCCTTATTGCACGCGTTTTGGACAACATTTCTTTTTCTGCCGAAAATATTGTTGTTATAGGACACGGAGCATCTTTGGTAAAAGAATATCTTGACAGGAATTATCCAAAAACAAAAACAGTCTTGCAAAAAGAACAATTAGGTACGGGGCATGCTCTTAAAATTGCTTCATTTGAGCTTGAAGAATTTAAGGGAAATCTGCTTGTTCTTTGCGGGGATACACCTTTAATCAGACAGAACACTTTAGAAGATTTTGTTAATTTCCATAATGAAAACCGCGCCGACATTACGGTTATGAGCGCGGTTTTTGATAATCCCCGGGGATACGGGCGGATTGTCCGCGATAACAAAGGAAATGTAAAAAAAATAGTAGAAGAAAAAGATGCAGACTTAAAAACAAAACAAATTAAGGAAATAAACGCCGGCATATACTGTTTTAATTTTGAAGCGGTTAAAAAAGGAATTGACGAAATTAAAAATCAAAATGCGCAGGGTGAATACTACATTACTGATTTAATAAAATGGGGCGCGGAACGTTCAAAAAAAGTTTGCCTGTACGTTATAAAGTCGTGTGATGAAATATTTGGAATAAATTCAAAAAAACATTTGGCGCAAGGCTATTGCATAATGAAAGAAAGAAAACTGTCTGAATTAATGGACAACGGCGTAACAATTGTTGATCCTCATACAACATCAATTTCTCCGGAAACCGAAATTGAGCCTGATACCGTTATTTTGCCTTCGGTTGTTATAGAAGGAAAAAACAAAATCGGAAAAAATTGTAAAATAGGTCCTTTTACGCACCTTAGAGGCGGCTGCGAAATAGAAGACTTTGTTAAACTGGGCAATTTTGTAGAATTAAAAAATGCAAAAGTTAAATCCGGCACAAACATTTGCCACTTGAGCTATGTAGGCGACAGCTCTGTGGGTTCAAATGTAAATATAGGTGCAGGGACAATCACTGCAAATTACGATTCCAGAACAAAAATAAAATCAAGAACCAAAATTAACGATAATGCTTCAATCGGTTCAAACTGCGTTCTGGTAGCACCGGTTGAAATAGGGGAAAACTCGCTCATAGGCGCCGGTTCTGTTATTACAAAAAATGTAGACGATTATTCGCTCGGGCTTTGCCGTGCGGCACAAAAAGAAATCAAAAATTATATAAAAAAGGGGGAAATCAAATGAATGAAAGCACTCTTGCCTGTTTAGAAAAACAGCGAAATGTTCTGCCCACTCATGATATAAAACTGTTTTCGGGACGCTCCAACAGTATTTTAGCTGAAGAAATTGCACAATATCTGGGAACTTCGGTAGGGCCTATGATAGTTAAAAATTTCTCGGACGGCGAGATTTATGTTCAAATTCAAGATTCTATCCGCGGAGATGATGTTTTTGTGGTTCAGCCGATATGCAACCCCGTGAATGAAAATCTTGTTGAACTTCTGATTATAATAGATGCGTTTAAAAGGGCTTCGGCAAAAACAATTACGGCAGTTATTCCGTATTACGGCTATGCAAGACAGGATAGAAAAACTTCAGGCCGCGAAGCAATTACAGCCAAACTTGTTGCCGATTTATTAACAACAGCAGGTGCAAACAGAGTTCTTGCAATGGATTTACACACCGGACAAATTCAGGGATTTTTCAATATTCTGGTTGACCACATTTATGCAACCAGTATTATTGTTGATTACGTTAAAAAGCTGAATTTAAATCAAAGCGAACTTGTTGCGGTTTCTCCTGACACGGGCGGCGTTCAGCGCACAAGAGCCTTTGCAAAACAATTGAATTGTCCTCTGGCAATTATCGATAAAAGAAGGGTGCAGCACAATGTTGCGGTAGCAGACCATGTCATAGGCGATGTTAAGGGTAAAATCTGTGTCATGTTCGATGATATGATTGATACGGCAGGCACAATCTGCGAGGCGGCAAAACTCCTTATCAGAGAAGGCGCAAAAGAAGTATATGTTTGCGCGGTACATCCGGTATTTTCAGGACCCGCTTTAAAACGTTTGGAAGAAGCGCCCATAAAAGAGGTTATTGTAACAAATACAATACCCTTATCAACTTCAGAATATATTCCTGCAAAAATAACACAGCTTTCGGTAGCGCCGCTTTTGGGAGAAGCAATTTCAAGAATTCACGATGATCAATCCGTAAGTTCGCTTTTTGGATTTGAAAAGGAATATAAAAACAATTGACACTCGAAAATTTAAAAAAAAATCTAAACAACTGCACAAAGTGCGATTTATTTCGCACAAGGAATAATATTGTATTTTCGGACGGCAGCCGGAATGCAAAAATCATGCTGATAGGCGAAGCTCCCGGCGCCGATGAGGATAAGATTGGAATTCCCTTTGTGGGGCGCGCCGGAAAACTTTTAAATGAATTTTTAGTTCAAGCAGGACTTAACAGAAAAGAACATTTGTATATTGCAAACACTGTAAAATGCCGCCCGCCCGAAAACAGAAAACCTTTGCCTGCTGAAAAAATAGCCTGTGCAGGGAATTTAAAAGCGCAGATTGATATTGTAAAACCAAAAGTTATAGTTTTATGCGGCACAACGGCAATGGAGAGTTTTATAAAAGAAAAAAAACTCACAATTACAAAAGCAAGGGGCAGGGTCTTTGAATATGAAAACGGAATAAAGCTTGTTCCGATTTTTCATCCTTCCTATCTTTTAAGACAGCATTCCACAGAACCAAACTCCCCGAGGGAACTGATGTTAAAGGATTTAAAAATGATAAAAAAAATGGCGCAGTTGTAAAAAAACTACACAAAGACAGAAATTATATGCATTTTAAGATACAATACCATTGGTGAATGAAAAGAACGGATTAGAATCTATGAGCACAAACAGTAATTTGGAAGTTAAAGTAAATGAATTGACAAACGTCATAAGAAACCTGTCAGATAAGCCCGTATTGTCGCAAAACGATGTCAACGAGCTTTTAAATAATCTGGTAAAAAGGGTTGAAGATGCCAATCTTGAAGGGTTTGATAAACTTTCAAACGACGTTTCCGATTCTTTAATTGCGGCTCTTGAAAACAAATACAAGGATATTGAAGACCGCATTTCACTTTTTGAAAATTTCATTGCAAACGTAGAAAAAACCGTTCAAAATCCAAAAGCAGATTCTGAAATAACAAGAATTCTGAACGATATTGAAGCGCTTCATTCCAAAATGAACAGTCAGGAACTTCAAACAGATTCTCTGATAAAATCTTTTGAAGCAATGAAAAACAGCTCTCAAGGGGGGCAGATTACAAAACTGTGCGATGAGATTGTTGCCATTTCAAAATCTTATGACGGAATTACGGAAGTTCTAAACAACAATTTTCAGGATTTTCTGCGCAGAGTTGAAGCATTAAGCTCAAGAGAGGAATTTCAGCGTCTGCGTTATTTTCTTGAATCGATAGAAGGCAGCCAAAATGTCATTGTTTCTGCATTAAATGCAGTTAATGACAAACAGGAAGAAATTAAAAATCTGGTCAAAAATACTGCCGCTCAAGGTCCGGAAAAATATGAATCGCTGCAATCCGTCATAAATCAAATGAACAGATTTATGCTTGAAATGCCTGAAAAAAGCGATATTGATTCTATAAATGATAAAGTTAGTGTTTTATCAAGCCTGTTCGGTGAATTTAAACGGGTTATGGAAAGTAACGGCGAAAACGATTTTAGAGCTGTTTTTCAAAGCCAGCTTAACAATATCATAAACAGGCTGGAAAGTTTAAAAACAAATAACGGTTCAAACGTAAGCGAAGATATTATAAAACTTTATACTTCAATCGCCGAGTTTAAAAATGCGCTGTATTCTTCTATAGAAGAACAATTGGGCGGCATTACAACTTCATTTGATGCGCAGTTTGATAAAATTTCAAATTCCGTTGTTAATTCAGCGCTGGATTCAACAGAAGCAATTACTAATTTAACCGGCGAAGTTCAAAAATTAAATTCACTTGTAATAGACGGAATTAACTCTAAAACCGCAGAAATTAAAGAAAGTTTTCAAAAAACGGCGCATGAAAACATTTTGACCGTTGTTAATTCAATCAACGGCGAAATTTTAACTCTTAAAAACGACATAGCCTCTATAAATATCAATGAAGCAACATCAAATTTGCTTGACAAGATTGAATCAATTCAAAGCGGGCTTGACTTTGATTCTCTTATACTGCAAATTAATCAAATAAAAGAAACTCTTAATCTTGAGCCGATTAAAGCGCAGCTTGAAGAATTAAATCAAGATGATGCGGTGCAATCATTAAGCCGAAAAATTGATTTTCTGACAGAAGCAGCCGAAAAAAACGAAATAGCCTCAAAACTTGATTTATTGCTGGAATCCATTAACCCGCAATTTGTGCAAAGCGCGCTTGATTCCATAAATCAAAAAATGGAAAATATCAACGCGCAAGACGAAGATAAATTAAAATTTGCACTTTCGCTTGATGAAATTTCAAATAAAATCAGCGATGTTGATTTAAAAATAAATGAAAATAATCCAAGATTTG
>JAJQDG010000087.1 GCA_021202305.1 Candidatus Gastranaerophilales bacterium | reverse complement strand
GCTCTAATCTTTCTCTATTCCAGTCATTATTATCAAAAAACGCTTTATAAATTACAATATTTGAATATAAAAAATCATTTACAATTAACTTAGAATATTTTTTTGATGCTTTCTTGCTTATGATAGCAGTTCCGGCGAAAATATCCGCAAAAATATCGCCGCTGCAATTTTCTTGGATTAATTTTATAATCCAATCAGATAAGTTTGCCTTACTTCCTATATATCGTCTATTCTCAAGATTAAACAATGTTAAAGGCACTCCGATTTCTTACGTTTATTATATCCAAAACATGTGTAATACGGACAGTGAGTTTGAGAAAAATGCAAGCAATAACAGCAAATTTTGAAATTTTTTTGCTCTGAATAATCAAACTTATCTGCCAAGAAAAATCATTTCTTGTGTCCATTTACAAGACGTTAGCCTTGCAGGGGTTTAAATCCTCATTGAAAATTGTTGAACTCTTTGTGCCGCCGTTGACATCCTGCGCGCACTTGATTTAAGTTTAAATCCTCATTGAAAATTGTTGAACTTTTTACAGAATTATTTTTTCTTTGAAATTTTAATTTTGTCTTCTTCCATTGACATCACAAGGGCATCGTGCGGTTTATAATTTCCCGTTAAAATTTCCTCCGCCAGCACATCCTCAATTTTCTTTTGGATGACACGGCGCAAAGGCCTTGCGCCATATGCTTCCGAATAGCCTTCTTTTGCCAGATAATCTTTAACATCGTCTTGAACTTCAATTGTAAGTTCTCTTTCATCAAGACGTTTAAACAGGTCTTTAAGCATAAGATCAACAATCTGCCTGATTTCATCCTGAGAAAGATGTGCAAAAACAATGATATCATCAATACGATTTAAAAACTCGGGACGGAATGCTTTTTTCAATTCTTCCATAACGGTATCTTTCAGCTTTTCATACTTATCTTTTTTTGCATCATTTGAAACTGAAAAACCCAGTTTTTGAGTTGAAGTTATCATTGAAGCGCCAACATTTGAAGTCATTATTATAATTGTATTTTTAAAACTTACAACCCGTCCTTTTGAATCAGTTAAACGTCCGTCGTCAAGTATTTGAAGCATAATATTAAATACATCGGGATGAGCTTTTTCAATTTCATCAAAAAGCACAACCGAATAAGGTTTTTTGCGGATAACCTCCGTCATGTTGCCGCCATCATCATAGCCGACATACCCCGGGGGAGAACCGATAAGTTTTGCAGTTGAGTGTTTTTCCATAAATTCAGACATGTCCACTCTTACGATATTATCTTCAGAGCCAAAAACAGCCTCTGCTAAAGCTTTTGCAAGTTCTGTTTTGCCAACGCCCGTGGGACCCGAAAAAATAAAGCTGCCGATGGGGCGATTCGGGCTTTTCAAACCTACTCTGGCGCGGCGAATTGATTTCGACAGGGCAACAACGGCTTCATTTTGACCGATAACCCTATTATGAAGCGTTTCTTCAAGTTTTAAAAGTCTTTCGGATTCACCTTCGGTAATTTTTGTAACAGGAATTCCCGTGATGGTTGAAATAACCTGAGCGACTTCTTCAATTCCAACAACGGGTTTGTTATTTTCTTGTGAACTTCTCCAGGTGTCTTGAAGTTCTCTGATTTTGTCTTTGATTTGTACTTCAACGTTTCTGAGATTAGATGCTGTTTCAAATTCCTGACTCCTTATAGCGTCCTCTTTTTGCTTTATCGTTGCCTTTAATTCTTTTTCAAGCTCTTTGCCTTCGGGCGGCAAATTAGAAACATTCAAACGTACGCGGGAAGCTGCCTCATCTACAATGTCAATAGCTTTATCAGGAAGAAACCTTTCCGTGATATATTTATTTGAAAGTTCGGTAGCAGCAATTATAGCTTCATCTGAAATTTTAAGTTTATGATGTTCTTCATATTTGGAACGCAGTCCCATAATAATTTCAATTGTTTCTTCAACAGAAGGCTGTTCAACCAGCACCATTTGAAAACGCCTCTCAAGAGCAGAATCTTTTTCAATGTGTTTTCTGTATTCGTCAAGTGTTGTCGCGCCTATAACCTGTATTTCGCCGCGCGATAATGCCGGCTTTAAAATATTTGCCGCATCAATTGCGCCTTCGGCCGCACCCGCACCAATCAGGGTGTGCATTTCATCAATTACAAGGATAATATTTCCTGCCTGACGAATTTCGTCCATTATTTTTTTCAGACGTTCTTCAAATTCGCCTCTGTATTTCGTTCCTGCAACCAGAAGCCCCATATCAAGCTGGACAATTTTTTTGTTTTCTAAAATATCAGGCACTTCCGAATTTACGATTTTCATTGCAAGCCCTTGTGCTATTGCCGTTTTACCGACACCGGGTTCACCTATCAAAATAGGATTATTCTTTGTTCTTCTTGCTAAAATTTGAATAACGCGTTCAATTTCTTTTTCTCTGCCTACAACAGGATCAAGCCTTTGTTCTTGTGCGGCAAGAGTCAAATCCGTACCGAATTCATCAAGCGAAGGGGTCTTTGCTTTAGATTGAATATTGCCTGCCATAGCAGTCTGTGTTTGATTTGAGCGGGTTTCACCCAAAAGTTTAATTACGTTGCTTCTGCATTTGTTCAAATCAACACCGAGATTTTCTAAAACCTTGGTGCCTATGCCTTCGCCTTCTCTTATAAGCCCCAAAAGCAGATGTTCCGTACCTATGTAGTTATGTCCGAGCTGCCTTGCTTCATCCCATGAAAGTTCTAAAACTTTTTTTGCGCGGGGAGTAAACGGAATTTCTACCGCAACAAATCCTGAACCGCGGCCTATAATTTTTTCAACTTGTTCTCTGGCGTCTTTTATTGTAACACCCATTGATTTAAGGGTTTTTGCGGCAATGCCTGTGCCTTCTCCAATAAGCCCCAGAAGAACCTGCTCCGTTCCGACAAAATTATGCCCGAGCCGTCTTGCTTCTTCCTGTGCTAACATTATTACTTTAATTGCTTTTTCGGTAAATCTTTCAAACATGCCTGATCCTTAAAGTGCCTAATTCTATACTCACAATTCTATCACAAATATTGAATTTGAGAAGCGAAAATTTTAAAAAACCCGACACGTTTTATGCCGGGTTCTGATTTTCAAAAACATAAAAAAGCTAAACTGCTTTTGTAAAATTACCCCTTCTTATGCAAGAAGTGCAAACCCTTGCCTTTTTAACTGTTCCGTCTGCCAGAACAACTTTAACGGGCTGCAAATTGGGCATTTGCCTGTAAACATTATGTTTGTGCGAAAACGAAAGCTTTGAGGCTTTTTTTGCTGTTTTGCCGCATATATCGCAAATTACTGACATGGTATTTTGTCCTTTCGACTCATAGACTTCTCATTCAAGGTTAAGACAAACAAAATATTATGTCAACGAAGATGCGGAAAAATTAAAATTTTTTCGCAAACTCACTATCCGATAAGGGTTTTACAGGGCAAACGGTATTGTAAAAAGTAAACCTCACAAACCGGCACCCAATATTCCGGCATTTGGCAGACGCTACTGCAAAATCCAAACGTCATACCCTTTTATTTTTAAATTGCCGGCAACTGTTTTTGCCATGTCGAAATTGTCAAATGAGCCGACCTGAACGGTATAAATGTTGGCTATTTTCTTTATAAAAGGGGCAGTGTCGCTTATTGCGCCCGATAGTTTTATTTGCATGGCTTTTGCTTCTTCCTGCGTAGAATATTTTCCTACTAAAACTTTTGAAGGCGTTATTGAAATATCAAGCGCGCCTGCTTGTTTTACAGCGGGCTTAATCGGGATTTTTGGTTTCATAACGGGTTTTGTTTCCGTATTATCAACATTTTCGGTATTATCTTTCGGAACGGCAAAATGCGTTCTCTCGGCGCCCTGAGCAACTTCCTCACTGTTATTTTTAATCATTTTAAATTCATCCGCCGAGATAACTTCCGATTGTTCATTTTTTGCTATAACTTTGCTTTCAGACGGGCCTTTTTCTTCCTGTTGAATTAAAAATAATCTCTTGTCAATTGTAAATTTTTCATGCGGATATGATTCTTCTTCATCAGAAGAAACTTCCGTTTCATTGCTGCCCAACCTGCCGTATTCCACATCTATTTTCGAGGATTTTGAACCGATAAAACTTATAACTAAAACAAAAATAACGGCAAAAGTTGCAATGCATATTTTCGATGTCAAATTTCCTTCAGATTTTATTGAAACGCTATTTTGTTTTTTATGTTTGTTTTTTTTATACGTCAGATAATCAAAATGTTCCATTTATACTCCGCGCAC
>JAJQDG010000212.1 GCA_021202305.1 Candidatus Gastranaerophilales bacterium | reverse complement strand
GCTTATATCTGCATATTTTTTTATTTTCTTTTCTTTTGCTTCAAAAAAGGGTTCTTTTTCAAAATCTTCATCTTCATCTAAAGAGTTTTCTTCTATATTTTCGTTTTGAGGTTCGCTACTGCTGAAATCCATTGCAAATAAAGGCAAAGAAAAAAATGCCCCGATAGCAAAAACAAGTGTGATGATTATTTTTTTCATCTTTCAATTACTTCAATTTCTGAATAATCGGAAAGATAGGGCAGGTGTTCTTTTGAAATTATTTCCCCCGGCAATAATACCGAAATTCCGGGCGGGCAAAGGGCTATAACTTCTGCTGAAATGCGTCCTATAGAATCTTCTTTTTTAACACGCACCTTTTTTGAAAAATAAGCTTCTCTTGGCGTCATAACCGCATTAACGGCGGTTAAGGGCATAAATTTTACATCTTCAAGGTGCGCTAAATCGGGATAGTTGCTGTTTGCAATTTTATTTATCGCAAAAAGCAAATATTCAAATTCACTCAGGGTGTTGCCTATATTTGAAAGAATTAAAATTCCTTCATCCGATGCGGATTCAATTTCAATATTAAAATCCAATTCTAAAACCGATTCAAGACGTTTGCCTGAAAGCCCCTTTATTTTAAGGAAAATTTTGGTAACATCAACATTTCCTTCAAGAATGGAAACCCTTGGAATAGCACTTGCTTTTTCTCTAAAAAATTTTGCATTTTCTATTGCATTATCTGTTAAATTTTTCCCGATACCGGATTCCAAATTGGCTCTTGCAGCGTCTAAACCCGCAAGCAAAAGGATTGAAGGGCTTGTTGTATGGAGTAATTTCAGAGCATGCTCAATTCTGTTTTCATCAAGCAGAGAATTTTTTCCTATATGCAGAAGGGATGATTGTGTCATGGCACCGCCTGTTTTATGCAACGAATGCACAACCGCATCCGCGCCTAATTTAAGGGCAGAAACAGGAAGCCTGTCATTAAAATTCCAGATTGAACCGTGCGCCTCATCTGCAACAAGCGGAATACCCCTTTTATGACAGATATCAATAATTGATTTCATGTCGGATAAAACGCCTTCATAGGTAGGATTTGTAACCCACACAAGTTTTACGTTTTTGTTTTCTTCCAATTTTTTTTCAAGTTCCAATGGCTCAATTGCCCCGTAAATTGCCCAATCTTCATTTTTTTTGGGATAAAGCCAAATAGGAATTGCGCCCGTTAATATCATTCCTGTTAAAACGGAACGGTGCGAGTTTCTTGCCGCAATAATTTCATCCCCTGGCATTATTGACCCGAAAGCTATTGCTAAATTTGAAACGGTAGAACCTGACGTTACAAAAAAAGTTTTTTTTGAACCGTAACATAAAGCTGCCATATCCATGGCTTCTTTAATAGCACCGGATGAAGGATGAAGCGTTCCTAAATTATCAAATTCATCTGTAGTATCAACTAAAAAAGCATCCTGCCCTATAAGCTCTTTGAATTGCTGATTTACGGCAAGACCCCTGTTATGCCCCGGGATATGAAACCCTATTGAAGGATTTTTCTTATAGTCGGAAAGTCTTTCAACAAGGGGGGCATATGCTGTTTTAAATGAAACGGTTGTTTTTTCCACTAAAAACCTCAAACAATAACGCTTGAAACAATATATCATACAGTATAACAGTTTACAACATTTTAAAAGGCAAAAAAAATTTTTTTTGTGTTTTGTACTAACAAAAATTAATAAATTGCAACAGTTTAAAAAAAGTGTTACAATTTCTAATTGAAACGAGGTAAGGTTTAAAGGAGCGCAATGGTCGATAATCGTTCAACGGGCTTTTACGGAATAGGTGCGTTTAATTTTAAATCCGGCGATGCTTCAGGAATGGCAAATGCCATGACCGATGAGAAAATGGGGCAGGGCGGCGAATATTTTGCGCAGGAAAATTCGGAAAACGAAGAAGAAAAATTAAATAATAATGAATTTGTGGATAGATCAGCTCAATTAAGAAATTCGCTGGATTCTCTTGCGCTCATGAACGCATCAAATGTTGTGCGCGCAAAAAAAGAAGCAGATAAGAAAAACGAAAAAGACGATAACAACGGGAAAAAATCAAAAAAAAGCAAAAAAAGCCTCGGACTGCTTGTTGATGATTATGAAAAGCATTAGGAACAAAATTATGAAAAAAGGATTTACACTTGCGGAAGCACTTTTTGTGCTTATCCTTATAGGGACTTTAGCAGCTATAGCAGTGCCTGTGCTTCTTAAAGGGGATATAACCACCCACTATAAATCAGGCGTGGTAAAAGCTGTAGACACTATAAATAACGCAATCAGCGCGAATATAGCAAAGGGCGAACGCACCGCTTACAGTACGGACGACCTTTTTACGTATTTACAAAAAAATATTGAAGTAACAGGTTCTTATGAACCTTCCCCAAGAAACAGCAATTATAAAGCCTTTAGAACGGCAGACAAAATGCTGTTTGAGGTTCCTGTTACATCAAGTTCAACGGATTTCGGCAGCCTTACTTTAAAAAACGGAAGTTGCGGCACAAAAGGGCTTGGAATCGGCGGGTCTTATAATGTTTCAAAAGTAACACCCTGCTACATTTTAGCGGATACAAACGGCGAAAAATCCCCGAATACAGTGTCGGATGATGAAAACTTGTATGATCAATTCATAATAATTATTACGGATAAAAATGCAATGCCCTACGGAACCGCAGCCCAAAGTGCGTTTTACGGTAATTAGCGGCTTTGTGATATAATGTTCAAATGCAGATAGTAGTTACAGGTAAAAATTATCAGGCAAGGAAAATAACGGAACTTCTTTCAAAAAACAAGGATGATTTTGTTTTTACGGATTATGATTGCGCCTTTCAAATGAGAGAATATGCCGAAGAATTTATACGCGCAAACAATATTTCACTGGTTGTAGATACAAGATACGGCGGGCTTTCACCTGAAATTCCTTCTTTTTTAAAATATATTTCGTCCGCAAAAAAATTTGCCTATAGAAACAAAATTCCGACAAACAAATTTTGGATTTTTGAAAAACAGCAGCAGGCGCAGGATTTTATTTTGGAAACGGAATTTCCGATTGTTATTATGCCGGATATTCCAAATGCAATGCAGCCGCCTTTTATAGCAGAAACTAAACAAAAGGCGGAAAAGCAAATTGAAAAACTTTTTCAAACAGATAATAAAAAAATAATAATTGAAAATTATATTTCAGGTGTTGAATATACAAAATACATTGCATTTGACGGCAACCACATTTTAAATTTAATTGATACCGTAGGGTATTTTGATGAAATTTCAACAAATAACACGGGCTGCGTTTCTTCATTTGTAAAAACGCAGATAGAAAATGAAATAATGCCTCTTTTGCTTGATGCTTTTATGGAAGAAGAAAACGGATTTAAGGGGATATTCGGCGCAAGATTTCTTGTTGATAAAAGCCGAATTCCCTATTTTACAAAATTCAGAACATTTTTTGGCGAACTGGATGTGGATATTGCATTAAATACAATTGATACGGATATCAAAAAACTTTTTTTATCCTGCGCAAACGGAAATTTAATAGCGGATTTTGATAAAATAGAAAAAAATGCAAAATATGCAATTTGCGCCGAAGCAGAAGGAAAAATTACCTCCGTTTTTGCAAATACAATGTCTAAAGTAATTGACTTAGCAGAGTTTGAAGGCATAAACACCGATTTAATCACAGAGGCAATAAAACACTGGCATGGCTGATTTTATTAAAAAATTTTTTTTAAAACTCATTGAAATTTACAAATTTTTTTCAAAATTCACGCCCCCATGCTGCCGTTTTACACCGACTTGTTCTCAATATACGTATGAAGCGATACAAAAGTTTGGTACGCATAAAGGGCTAATCCTGGGAATTAAACGCATTTTAAGATGCCACCCTTTTAGTGAAGGCGGATATGACCCTGTGCCTGATGAATACCCCGAAACAATCGGGAAGAAATAAACTTTACGCTTTTTCAGCACAGAATTTTAAAATAGCCGGCTTTTACAGCGCCGTTACCGGCATTATTGGACTCATGAATAAATCAATCGGCTTTAAAAAACGTGCGTTTTTTTAAATCAACGGGTCTTTACAAGCGCTATTATTAATTTTAGTCGGCTTCAGGAAGAAACCTGTAGCCCATCTGCTGCAATATTTCCCATTTTGTACGCTGTTTTTTTGTAAGAATTGAACTGAATTTCGCAAGAGATTTATTGTAATAATCATCCCTTTCTTTCATTAAATTATCAAGTTCATCTTCCGCTTTTTTTAATTTTTCGTTTTCAGTAGAAGAA
>JAJQDG010000078.1 GCA_021202305.1 Candidatus Gastranaerophilales bacterium | reverse complement strand
TTATGAGTCTGTGGAAAATTTTAATTATTCCGCAGACTCAAATATTTATTTAACCAGTTTTGATATTTCTTTAGTTATATCATCGCCGCCGAATAAAACAATTCCCTTTGATAAAACCAATGTATACCCGTCGTTTTTAGCGGCATTTGCAATTGTTTGAGTTATGTTTTTATCAATTTCGATTAAAGATTTTTCATATTCCTTGCGGATAGTTTCCTCTTTTTTTGCAAGAGCATCATCATATTTTTTTGCAAGTTTCTTCTTGCCTTCTTCTGTGGATTGTTTATTAATATCGGCTTTTACTATTTCAAGCCATTTTGCAAGCTCCGCATGTTTTGCTTCCTGCTGTTTTTTCAACGCTTTTACCTGAGATGAATCAGAAACAACTTTGTTCACATCAACAACCGCAATATTTACGCCCCCTGCGCTTAATGCATTTGAAAATGCCTGACTGTTAAGCCAAAAACCAATTGCAAAAGCGCTCATTGCAATAAGTGAATAGCCCGTAAATTTTGAATTAAACATAATAATCTCCCTTTTAATTAGTTCCATTTAATATAGATTTAAAAAGCTGTTTTGCCTGCTTGCCTGTTTCTTTTAAATCTTCTTTTGCCTGCGTAGTATTTAATTTGACATTTTCAAGTGCATTTTGCACTGTTTTATTTACGGTACCGGTTGTTTCAATACCGGAAGTATCAACATCATTCAGCCATTTAAAGGATTTTACCGAAGCAGCTCCTGTTATAGGGCCTGTAAACACTACTTTAAACATTTTTGAAGCAGTATTTGATGACTTTAAAGAAGGTATTTTTGAAGTATCAACATTTTTTGGTGATTCATTCATATTTTTTGCAAGAGATGAAGTCAAATTACCTAACCCCGATATAATTGAAGTAATTTTTCCCGAGGACAAATCGCCAAGGCTTCCAAGAACACCGACAACACTTTCGGAAAGACGTCCGAGAATAATAACGTCAGTATACGCCGTCAAGAGATTGTACTTGCCGGTAACGTAATATGCCATGGATGCACCCGACATTTCAACAGGATTTAAATTTGCAAAACCGCTTTTCAGCTCAATACTGCCCTTTAAATAATCAAAATCAGATGCGCTGTCAACCGCAGAAAGCGAAGTTACGGAATTTAATACACTCTTTAGGACGCTTGAACCCAATATATTTTGCGCATTTAAAAAGGATTTTAATCCGCCTAAATTACCAAGCGTGCCGTTATTTATTTGAAAATCAACATCGCCTGATAAACTTTTCATCATATCATTATATTCATATCCCTCAAAAGAAAAATCAGAACTGAAGTTTAAAGTGCCTGTCATGGCATTTTTAATGCCTGCAGCACCTTCTATTGCCTTTAGAGCGCTCATGTTGTCGCCCGAAAAAAGCACCTTGCATTTTTCATTTGACAAATTGCATGAAATATCCCCGTTGAAACTGCCATCAAATGCGCTGCCCTGAAGATTATTCAAATAGAACATATTTCCGTCCATTTTGAAATCCGATTTGGTATTTTGCGCAGCAATTCCGCCTGTTGTAAATTTATCAAGAAGGACGTTTCCGTTTAATATGGTTCCGTTTAAATTTGCGGTCATATTGGAAATTGAAACGGGAATTTCCGGAATTTCAACCGAAGGAAGTTTAAACTGCCCCTTTATTAAAGGATTTAACATATCTCCGGTAATATCAGCACTGCCCGAAAGGGTAACCGTTGATTTATCAAACCCCGGAATAATCAATTTGGAATTATCGGAAATCAGTGTTTTTAAATCCAAAGATGAATTTGCAAGATTGATATGTCCGTTTAATGCGGCTTGAATATCCCCTTTAGAAACAAAATCCAGACCGATTTTATTTGTCATAAAATCAGAAATTTTTCCTGATATATTAAGCAGATTTTTTCCCGCATAAACAGGAGTTTGAGAAAAAGTAACTGTTTTGTTTGTGATATCAGCATTTAAAGATTGCATAGAAACCGTAACGGAAGGATTAACGGCTTTTATATTTGAAGATTGCATATTGCCTTTGATATCGGATTTTTCCGATTGAAGATTTACTAAAAGAGTATCAAGCGAAAATTTGGTATTTGAGGGTGTATTAGTCAACGCAAGTTTATCAACGGAAATATTACCGTTTATTTTCGGGCTTAGTAATTTATCCGTGATTTGCGCCGATATTGAAACAGTTCCTGATGAAATCGGGTTGTCATGGAGTAGTGTACCCATTCCAAAAGAAAGCAAAAGCCCTTTTATCGGAAGTCCTTTTGTTTGAATATCAATATCAACAGAGGCATCATGTTTGATTTTTCCTTGGATATTAAACGGAATTGAAAGCGTAGAAAAACCAAGATTATTTATGGAAACAGTATCATTATCAAGTGAAATGTCTGCTTTAAGATTATCAAGTTTAACATCATAAACGCCCCAGGCAACCATTCCGTCTAAAAGTTTTATACTGCCGTTTGAATTGATTTTTTTAAAATCTGATTTTATATTAAAATCGGCATTTAAATTGCCCTTTGCGCTTAGAGTTTTTAAATCGTTTACTCCAAAAATACGCATAATTGTATCTGAAATTCTGCATATATTTTTTAGTGTTGCATTGGATTTAAAGTTTAAATCTATTTTTGATTTCTTGCCGGTTTTAATTTTCCCGTCTATTTTAGTATTTTCATTCAAGCCGCTGTTTAAAATTGAATTTATCGTGTATTCATTATTATTGAATACCACGCTTAAACTGCTGTCAGGAAGTGAATTTCCGGCTGTTTTTAACGACATTTTATCCAAATTCAAATTTCCGCGGATATTCGGTTCATTAACCGTGCCGGATGAATTTATATCTGCACTTAAACTGGCGCGTATTCCATTATTTTTTATATCTTTAAAAATTTGAATAACATCAATACTTGTTTCTTCTTTTTTGGCCGAAACATTGTTTTCGTTGTTATTTACAGCTAAATCATTCAAATCAATATCAGGCATGATTTTATTGAAAAGTTTTATATCATACGAAAAAGCTTCAAAATCATCAAGGGTCAATGTTCCTTTCGATTTAATTTTTATTTTTTTATTAATAACAAAATTATCTATAAGGGTATCACTGCCCTGTAAAATATAATTTTTGGCGCCCTGCGTAAAATTAACCGTATATTTGGCAATTTTTATATCGGGCATTGTATTTGACAGCTTAATCCCGAAAGGCAGTTGGGAACTATTTGTATCCGCCTGTGAAGCGTTATCTGTATTATTGGAATTTATATCTTTGATATAATCAAAGATTAAAAACTCGCCATTGCTTTTAACCGGCAGATTTAATTCTAAATTATCCGAAGAAACAAGGTTAAATTTTATTTTTCTGAGAAATAATGAAGCAAGCGACATTTTTATTTTGGGATTTTCAACACTCAATAAAATTTCATTATCCGGAGTATAAATTTTTACTGAAGCGGACTTAACTCCAGCAGAAAGATCGGGCGAAGTTATCAGCCTGAATTTTTCAACTGCAGCCTTAAAGCCCGTTTCTTTTTCAATTTGGTTCAGCGTATTTGTAATTATACCGTTTGTGAACGGAATTAATAAAAACGGCATAAGAAGAAATAACAGGTAAATTCCGCCTAATACGGCAATTATCCCCAAGAAAAATTTTTTAAGCATAAAAATCTCCTCTGAATGAGGAAATTATATCATAAGAAAAGAAAAAATAATCCTGCCGGATAAAACTATTTTTGAGCTATGCCAAGCGCGTATTTATTTTGCTCTGCAATCATATCCATAAAAGAATACACAATAGTCGGGGAAACACTGCCGCCGTTGTTTTCTTCAATAAGCATATTAAGTTCGCTTTTATAGCCTTTTGCAACATTGAACAAAGATTCATCGTTATTTTCAACAGCCTTATCCATTAATTCATCTATTGCAATTTGAATTTCATCAAGTATTTCATCTAAATCATCATTATCATTAACATCAATACCCAGTTTTTGAGCCAGAGTTTTGGCTCTTTCCATTAAATCACTGTTTCCTTGATTTGCTTCAGTTTCTTCAGTTTCTTCCGTCTCAACGGAAATATCGGACTCAGACGCAGAACTGACGGAAGATGCCGAAGTTTCATCTTCTGTGAGTTTATCTATAAGCTTATTTAATTGGGAGCTTGAGCCGTACATATAGCTTGCGGATAGTGCCGCAGATATTGCGCTGATACTCATTTTAATAAAAACCTTTCTGATAATTTTTTAATGAGAATTGAAGGTAATTCAACCCCGACTTTAAATTTATCGGCAAAAAAATAAGAAAACTATATGATTTGTAACAAAATATTAAGGCGGGTT
>JAJQDG010000175.1 GCA_021202305.1 Candidatus Gastranaerophilales bacterium | reverse complement strand
TTAAACCCTACTTAAAAGTCATGACCGATTGCGGCACGGATAGTGATAATGAATGCATGGATGATACGCTTTATAAATTATTAAACGGAAACAATCATACAGTAAGATACGGTTCTAACGCTAATTATTACAAAATTATTTTAGCAGACGGCAGTTTGGTCTGGTGGAGAACAAACAGTTCAAGCGAGTGTGCGAGTTCGGACGCTTGTGCGGTAATATGGCTTGATATAAACGGCAAAAATGAACCAAATCAAATCGGGAGGGATACGTTTCGATTAATGGTTTTGGCTGAAAGTTGTACTCAAGCTTACACTGACGATTGTTACTTAAATTCAGCAGGCTTTAGCTGTATTAAGCATGTTATTGAATACGGCAATTTGGATTACCCTGAAACAAAGTAAAAATTACACCCGCTGTATAAAGAATTAAAATATGCTGTAGAAAATGCGGGAAAAATTTTATTTTCCCGCATTCTCTGCGTTTAATCAATTTACCCGCCGCCTTAAATGTACAGGCGAAGTGTTAAGCAAATGTTATCTTTTTATTTAATTAATTCGCCCACTGCCTTGAACACTTCCATACGTTTTTTAGCGTCAGCCTGTGCTTGAGTATACAAAGTTTCAGCCTGTTCGGGGTTAGTTTTGAGAAGTGATTTATATCTTCCTTCCGATTTAATAAATTCAAGATAATCACCCTTAGGCTCTTTTGCATCCCAGCTAAATGGCTGTTCATTTGCAGGATTGTATCTGTATAAAGGATAATAGCCCGCATCTACGGCACGTTTTTGTTCGGTCTGAGTTTTGCTCATATCAATACCATGAGCTATACATGGAGCATAAGCAAAGATAATTGAAGGACCATTGTAGCTTTCAGCTTCTCTAAAGGCTTTCAGTGTCTGGTTTCTGTCAGCGCCGAGTGCAACCGAAGCCACATAGACATATCCGTACGACATGCTCATTAAACCCATATTTTTCTTATAGGTTTTTTTGCCGCCTGTTGCAAATTTTGCAACCGCACCTGTAGGCGTTGATTTAGAAGCCTGACCGCCCGTATTTGAATAAACTTCCGTATCAAGCACAAGAACATTTACATTTTTATTCTGCGCCAGTACATGGTCAATGCCGCCGTAGCCGATATCGTTTGCCCAGCCATCGCCGCCTATAATCCAAATCGATTTATCGGTGAAATAATCTTGAAATTCCCTTACTTTTGCTAAATCAGAGCATGAAATATCGGCATATTTTGCAAGAACGGCTTTTGCATTTTCTTGAGCGTTGAGAGCTTCCTGCGTTTTTGAATTATCAAAATGAGCTAATGCCCCTTCCAGTGCAGCTTTTAAGTCTGCCGGAGTTTTGTCATTTGCAATAACCTTTTCTGCATAAGTTTTCAGAGTATCCCTGTTCTGGTCAACTGCAAGCCTCATGCCGAAGCCAAATTCAGCATTATCTTCAAACAAGGAATTTGCCCAGGCGGGTCCTCTGCCTTCTTTTGTTTTTGTATAAGGAATTGTAGGGAATGTGCCTGAATATATTGAAGAACACCCTGTTGCATTAGCTACAATTGCATTTTCGCCAAATAATTGCGAAACCAGTTTAACATAGGGGGTTTCCCCGCAGCCGGCACATGCGCCTGAAAACTCAAATAACGGTTTTCTAAGCATAGCGCCTTTGATTGTGGCAATCGTATTTTTGCCCATAACGTTATCAGGCAGTTCATCAAAGAATTTTTCATTAATGCATTCTGAAAGTTCATCTTCTTTTTCGATTGTAGACCATGTTAATGCCTGTTTTTCAGGGTTTTTATTTGCAGGACACTGGTCTATGCAGACGCCGCAGCCTGTGCAATCTTTGCAATATACCTGAACTTTAAATTGTTCGCCGTCCCCCGGTTTTGCATTTACAGTCTTAAAGGAATCGGGAGCATTTTTAAGAGTGTCGGCTGTCATAAGCTTTGTCCTAATTGCAGCATGCGGGCAGGCAGAGGCGCAAATGCCGCATTGCAGACAAAATTCGGAATTCCAGTGAGGAACTCTCGGCGCAATGCCGCGTTTTTCAAGGCATGCGGTGCCTGTCGGAATAACGCCGTCAAAACTCATTGCAGAAACAGGAATATCATCTCCCTTTTGCCTCATTGAAGGTTCAATGATTTTCTGTGCAAATTCATCAGCATTATCAGGAATTAATTTAACATCATCAGCTGCGCATACACCTTCTAATGAAGCGGGAACGGGAACTTCTTCCGTTGCATTAACCGCCGCGTCAATCAGGGCAAGATTCATATTAACAACATCATCGCCTTTTTTCTTGAAGGTCTTTTTGGTCATTTCTTTCATGCCTTCAAGAGCCTGTTCAAAAGGAATAATGCCCGACACTTTAAAATATGCAACCATCATAACCGTGTTTGCGCCTTTGCCGCGAAGCCCCGGCTGTTCTTTTATTAATTTTTCCGCATCAACATTATAGAATTTGATTTTCTTATCTATAATTGTTTTTTGCATATCGTATGTTAAGTGTGCGAAAGCTTCATCTTTAGAATACGGACTGTTCAAAAGGAATGTGCCGCCTTCTTTTATCCCTTTTAAAAGGTCGTATCTGCCAATGTACGCATGAGCGGAGCATGAAACAAAATCGGGCGCCGTAATTAAATAAGTTGATTTAATAGGTTTATCGCCAAATCTAAGATGCGAAACGGTTACGCCGAAAGATTTTTTTGAATCATAAGCAAAATATGCCTGCGCATCTTTTTGAGTATATTGTCCGATAATTTTAATCGAGTTTTTGTTTGCACCGACTGTTCCGTCTGAACCCAGACCCCAGAACATACAGTTTGTTGTACCTTCGGGTTCCGTTACAATATTTTCTTCAATTTTTAAAGACTTATTTGTAACATCATCTTCAATACCTACCGTAAAATTATGATATCCGTTATTTTCAAGATGTTTATATACGGCAAAAACCATAGAGGGAGTAAATTCTTTGGAAGAAAGCCCGTAGCGTCCGCCGATTATTTTTACATCTTTATTTTCAATGGCTGCAACAACGTCTAAATATAAAGGTTCGCCGATTGAACCCGGTTCTTTTGTTCTGTCTAAAACAGCAATGCGTTTAGTAGATTTTGGAAGAACTTCATTGAAACGTTTAACGTCAAACGGTCTATACAAGCGGACTTTCACCAGTCCGTATTTTTTGCCGCGTTTTGAATTTAAGTATTCAATTGTTTCTTCAATTGTTTCGCAGCCTGAACCCATAGCAACAATAATATCTGTAGCATCTGGCGCACCTGCGTAATCAAACGGATGATAGTTTCTGCCTGTCAGGGCGCCCACTTTATCCATATATTCCTGAACAATATCGGGAACTTCATTATAATATTTGTTGACAGTTTCTCTGCCCTGGAAATATACATCCGTATTTTGCGCGCCTACTTTGCAAACGGGAGCCTCGGGGCGAAGAGCGCGTTTTCTAAATTCTTCAATATATTTAGGCTCAACAAGGCTTTTAATATCTTCATAGGAAATTTCTTCTATTTTATGAACCTCATGGCTTGTCCTAAAGCCGTCAAAAAATTGAAGAAAAGGAACTTTTGCTTTATAAGTTGAAAGATGAGCTACAAGAGCCAAATCCATTTCTTCCTGCACGGAATTTGCTGCAAGCATTGCATAACCTGTATTGCGGCAGCCCATAACATCGGTATGGTCGCCAAAAATTGCCAGTGATTGTGCAGCAAGGGCGCGTGCAGCTACATGGATAACCGAAGGAATCATTTCGCCTGCAATTTTATGCATAACGGGAATCATCAGCAATAACCCTTGCGAAGCAGTATAAGTGGAAGTTAAGGCGCCTGCCGCCAGAGAGCCGTGAACAGCGCCTGCGGCGCCTGCTTCTGATTGCATTTCAGCAACTCTTACTTCTTTTCCCCAGATATTTTCTTTGTGCTGTGAAGCCCACTCGTCAACCAACTCGCCCATAGTGGAAGAAGGCGTAATAGGATAAATAGCAGAAACTTCACTCAGCGCATACGCTACGTGTGCCGCAGCATAATTGCCGTCAACCGTAATAGTTTTCTTTTGCATTTTAGCAACCTCCATTAAATACACTTTATATATAGCAATAATGTAAACAAAATAAAGTTAAATTACAAGTTTTGATTGAACAAAATCTATATTAGAAAATGCTTTGAGAAATTTCAAAAAATGCCGGCTCCGCGCACCGCAATTGTTACAGGTCAAGCTCAACATACATTCCCGCCAATCGCCGGCGTTACGTTCCGTATCGGGGCTGCTTGTTCCTCGCCGCGGGAGCGGGAGCGTTCGGTGCAGCCGATAAGCTCATTCCCGCGTTAAACGGCA
>JAJQDG010000106.1 GCA_021202305.1 Candidatus Gastranaerophilales bacterium | reverse complement strand
AATTAATGTTTTTTATTTTAAAAAAAATTAGTATAAGGTGGTGCTGAAAAATATATTAACACATCTTGAAAATATCTGAAAAAACGGAGATTTAATATGGAAAATGAAAAATGTGAAAAAATCCGCATACTTATTGCAGATGATCATAAGTTAATAAGAGTCGGTTTAAAAAACAGTCTTGAAAAAAACAACGACATGATTGTAATTGCAGAAGCAGAAAGCGGAAGGGAAGCTATACAAAAATTTAAAACCCATAAAATAGATGTTGCAATTGTTGATCTTGTATTGGGGGATATATCAGGAGTTGAAGTTATAAAACAAATGAATGAAATTAACCCTGATTCAAGTACAATCGCATTATCATCCCAATTAAAAGAACAGGATGTCCTGAACTGTATGCGCTTTGGCGCACTTGCATACGTTTTAAAGGATATTTCAAGTGATATACTCAATATGATTGTAAGAACAGTAAACAATGGTTCATTGTGGCTTGACAGCCGTGCAGTAAGCGCGCTTAAATACGCAAAAAACAGTATACTCCCGCAAAAAGTATCCTCAAGGGCAAGCTTTAGAGCGCGCCACAACAACCTTACGGAACGTGAATTTGAGGTATTAAAGCTTGTAGTTGACGGCAAATCAAATTTTGAAATTGCGGAAGAATTAAACATTAGCGAACACACTTCAAAAGCCCATGTGTGCAGCATTATACAAAAACTTGTCGTTGATGACAGAACTCAAGCCGCAGTAAAAGCAGTAAAAGAGGGACTTGTTTAATTTAGACCGTTATGAGTAAACTGCCTTTACTGCTTTAGATGCGGCAAGCTATTTTTTGAATTTTAACGCCGCTCTTTATGCTATAATAATTAAATGGAATATGATATCTGTATAACAGGTGCAGGCACAGCCGGGTGCGCATGTGCTTATATAGCCTCAAATTTAGGCTTAAGAACAGTTCTTATTGAAAAAAATAATTATTTGGGCGGGCTGATGACAGGCGGGCTTGTTGTTCCTGTTATGAAAACCGATACTTCCAATATCAATACGGAATTTTATGAGGCTCTTATAAAAAATGCAAAAAAATTCGGCGGAGAAATTGAATATTTTGACAAAAATAAAGGCTGGTTTAACCCTAACATTCTAAAAATAGTCCTTGCTCAAATGCTAATTGATTCAAATGCAAAAATTTTACTTGAATTTACGCCGGATAAAGTTAAAACTGAAGATAATACGGTAAAAAGCGTCGTATTTTCATCCAATTTTTCTTCTTTGGAAATAAAGTCAAAGTTTTTTGTTGATTCAACAGGGGACAGCGTCCTTTTTTCGCTTTTGGGCGAGGAATTTATTAACAAAAACTCTAAAAAGCAGCCCTGCTCTCTTAGATTTGTAATGTCCGGCGTCAATATAGAAGAATTGCGCGCATTTTTATTAGAAAAAGACAAAGACAGAAATGTAACAAATTCCTGCACGGTTAACGGGCAAATTCATCTTACAACCGCATATACGTGGGATAAAAAATGGAATTTGTCGCCTGTTTTTGAACAGGCGCTTAAAGAAAAAGACCTATTGCCCTTTGATTGCGCCTATTTTCAAATGTTTACAATAGCGGGGGCAAATTCTTCCGTTGCCCTTAATTGCCCGAGGTTAAAAGACTTTAATCAAAATAATCCCTATGAGCGCTCCGGTGCAATACTTGATGCTCAAAATGCAATTTTCAGGCTTTCGAAATTTTTAATAAAATATTTTAAGGGGTTTGAAAATGCGTACATATCTCAAATTGCAGACGTAACAGGCGTTAGAGAATCTAATAATATTAACGCAAAAAAAGAGTATTCGCTATCTTCCGAAATTTTACAAAACCCTGTTCTATCAGGCGATTATCCGGTTGATATTCACTCCAATGAAAAAAACGGCAGCATTTTAACAAGTAGCGGTAAATATTATATGGGAATAGATTCTTTAATTTCTAAAAATTATTCAAATTTGTATGCCGCCGGACGAAACCTCGGTGCGGATAAATATGCACGCTCTGCACTGAGAACACAGGCCAATTGCATGAGCATGGGCGAAGCTGTTGCAAGGCATGTTTTTGAATTATTAAACAATGTAAATTAAAATTTCTTATTACAAAAAATAAATATTACTGATATAATCTTTATGTAAGAACCCTTTCGGGCTTATTAAGAAATGTAAATTTTTTTGTACCGCTTGGCTCATTACTATTAATTTTTTTTTGTTAAAGTTTCTTATTCTATGTACCGTATTACAAAGTGTAAGGTTTGTGTATACATTAGGAGAAAACTATGAAATCTATTCAATCTTATGGAAACCAGAATCCATTTAATGAAAACGGATTAAATTCCGCAGATGGTAAAAAATATAATCCTACTTATCATACAAAATTTGATAAAGCGGATGAAGTAAGTTTTACCGGTCTAAGCCCCAAAGTAAAAAAAGGCGGTATCAGGGCTATAATTGCTGCTTTGTGTGCTGCGCTCGGTTTTGGCGGCGGGGTCGGCGTTACAAATTTAAGTAATTCAAATAATGCATCAAACAATACTGCTATTGTAGAAACCGCAAATGCCGCAGAAGCTGATGATATACTGAGAATTTCTCTTGCAGCTGATTCAACAACAGGCGTTTCTCTTCTGGATCTTGACAGTACAGTTCCTGTTGTAAGTATTATCTTAACAGACACATCAGACGGCGATGAAGTCGAAACGGTAACTCTTCCTAATATTCTTACAATTATGGATACAGATGTTGAAGACGGGTATCAGTCCAATATGACAACAACAGTTGTCAGAAGCACATCTGATGAAATTAATGAATGCACAACCCTTGGCGAAGCAATTGAAAAACAATTTGCAGAAAGTTACAGATATAATGGTGAAGATGACGGCGAACTTCCTGATGATGCGATATCTCAAATTCTTTATGAATATATGGAAACAAACCCCGAAATGGCTGATGCAATTGCATCGTATTATGGCGTTGAAAGCTGGGATTTAGTTGACATTGACGATATTTTAACAACAAAGCTTTGCGATGCAGGCGTATCTGAATTTACAAGCCCTGAAGTTGTTGTAATTCAAGGTATTTCAACCACTTCGCTTAAACACCAGAAAACCGAATCTAAAAGCTATCTGTACAGCACGGAAAATTCTACGGTTACCCTTGATAATTCTATAAAAACGCTTGAAGATTTATATGCGGCAATCGGCGCTAATTATACCGATACGGAAGGCAATGCACTGAGCGGTTCGGCAGCTTCAATCGGAACCTGGTTTACAATCAGAGAAAACCAGTATAATGAAGCTTTTGAAGGACGTATAAATAATGACGGCGACAGAACCGATGAGACACTTTTAAGTATTCTTCAAAATCTGGAAGACGGCGAAACAATCACACTTGATTTGCTTGATACATTCGGTATCAATCTGCAAGGCAGCGGTGCAAGCCTTGATGATATTTCTTTAGATACATTGTATCATCTGGTTAACCAATCCTCGCCGCTTATTACTTCATTCACTCTTTCATCTTCAGAAACTGTCTCAGATGAATCACAAACTTCAGGTTTATACGATTTTGTTGATATTTTAACTGCATACGTTGACCCCGATACCGGCGAAGCAATGGCTGAAAAGGTTGAGGTAACCGATGAAGACGGAAATACATCTTATGAAGTAATATTTAATGATAATGTAGCTGATTTTAACGCAAAGGCATACGCTATATATGAACAGTTTGCATACGCTCATATGGATTTCTTTGCCGCATCTCAGGAGCTTTATGTTAATGCAACAGACAAAGAAGAATGCGAGTTTGGTGTGTTTGACGTTAAAGAAGGGTATGAAGATACTGTTAGGGAATTAATTGCAAATGGCGATTACGACAGCGCAAAACAGTATTTGGAATTTAATCTTGCAAAATTTGTTAACAATTCTTTCTACAATGAAGACGGCAGTTTAAAAACTGATGGCGACCTTACAATGAATGTTAACCAGTTCTTGTATGTAACCCCCGGTTCAGGCACAGTTGCAAATGATGCCGCAGATGACACAGATGATAATAATGCGCAGACACCGTCTGATTCTACAGATGACGGTACGACATACGTTCCCGTAATTCCGGGCGGCAGTCAGGACGAGGGTACCACGACACCATCTGATGAAGGTACAACAACTCCTTCAGATGAAGGCACAACAACACCATCTGATGAAGGTACAACAACACCCGATCAGCCTGCACCTCCGTCTGATGAAACCCCGAGTACACCGGAAAAACCGAATACTCCGGAGAAACCGGACGTACCAGAGATACCGGAAGAACCTGAAAGACCAGAGATACCGGAAGAACCGGAACAGCCTGAAA
>JAJQDG010000193.1 GCA_021202305.1 Candidatus Gastranaerophilales bacterium | reverse complement strand
GCATGAAATAATTGCCTATTTTGAACCGCCCGCCACTAATTTTGATTATTGGACAAAGGATTCTGCAATTATCAGAAAATATCTGGGCAGAAATATACATTCAAATAAGCTTAAAACTTTTCCTAAAATTATATATCTGCCCCTGTAATGCCAGCTGCCATTCTGTTTTCACATTTTTTCACAAAAAACAACCATTTCTTTAGCTATAAATTTTAATTTTAAAGCAAATGCTATCGGATTTTATTTGCAAATCCGCACCTTTTGCGCTAATATTTTGCCCGTAACAACTTAGAGGAATTAAAAATGCAGGTTTCATACGAATGGCTGAATGATTATGTTGATTTAGAAGGAATATCTCCCGAAGAAATTGCTCATGCCCTTACAATGAGCGGGCTTGAAGTTGAAGAAGTTGAAGAAATTAAGCCAAAGTTTACTAATATTCTGACAGCAAAAATTGAAAAAATCGAAAATCATCCAAACGCTGATAAGCTGCATCTGGTTAGTTTAAGCAACAAAAAAACAGTTGTATGCGGTGCGCAAAATATTAAAGAAGGGCAAATTGTTCCCTATGCAAGCACGGGTTCAAAAGTTTTAAACCGCAAAACAGGCGAACAGTTTGAATTGGTACCTGCCATTATACGCGGTATTCAATCCGAAGGCATGCTTTGTTCTCAAGATGAACTCGGGCTGAACGGCTTACAGGATGAAGACGGCATTTTAATTTTAAATCCCGATACAAAGTTAAACGAACCTTTAGAAAAAGTTTTAAAAATAACTGATGAAATAATTTTTCACACTGCGCCTACTGCAAACAGAGGCGATCAAATGTCTGTTATAGGCATTGCAAGGGAAATTTCCGCCCTTTTTAACAGAAAGCTCAAATTTTCTAAAATGTCTCCCCAGACCGAAAAAAAAGCGGATTTTAAAGTAGAAATTAAAAATGAAGATGCCTGCAAATTTTACTCAATCGGAATTTTAAAAGATATAACAATCAAACCTGCGCCTGAATTTATTCAAAGGAGGGTAATATCAGGCGGAATGCGCCCGATTAACAATGTTGTCGATATTACAAATTATGTTATGCTTGAATACGGAACCCCGCTCCATGCTTTTGATTACGATAAATTAGACAAATATTTGTGTGTAAGATATGCCAAGAACGGCGAAAAAATTACCACGCTTGATAATGTCGAAAGAACAATGACGGATAAAACCGTTGTTATAGCAAAAAAAGATGTTCCCGTTTGCCTTGGCGGAGTTTTTGGCGGAAATAACAGCGAAATTGATGAAAATACAAAAAATTTGGCGCTTGAAGCTGCGTTTTTTACTTCTCACACAAACAGAAAATCAGCGCGCTCCGTAGGGTATCGCTCAGAAGCTTCAGCCAGATATGAAAGAGGGGTTGATATCGGCATGGTAGAACAAGGTTTATATCAGGCTGTTAACCTGCTGATAAAATATGCCGATGCGAAATTTGAAGGAATTTCAAAAACCGGAAGCGATATTTTAGAACCTATTCACATAACCCTTAGAAATTCTGAGATTAAAAGGGTTTTGGGAAGCGAAATTGAACAATCTAAATCTATTCAAATTCTCGAAAATCTCGGGTTTAAACTTCTTGGCAAGAATGAGGCCGCTGCAAAGTTTGAAGTTCCAACTTACAGGATGAATGATGTATATCGTGAAATTGATCTTATTGAAGAAGTTTCACGAATTGACGGATATGAAAAAATTCCGCCGACATTACCGGATATTTCATCGGGCGCGGTTATTTCAGATGAAACAAAAACAATAAAACTTATAAACTCGCTTTTTTTAGGAAACGGATTTAGTGAAATAGTAACAACCACGCTCACGGGCGACAATTTTGTTAAAGAGTTTATGACAAAGTTGGATGACAATTCACGCATTGATGTTATAAACCCCCAGAGTGAAGATGCAACAACGCTGCGCCAGGAATTAATGCCAAATATGCTTGCGGTTGTTAAAAATAATTATGATAACGGAAATAAAAACTTTAAACTTTATGAAATAGGAAAGACCTTTAAGGCAATAAAAACTCCTGATGAGGATTTTTCAGGCGCACTTGAATCAAGAAAAATTGCGGGATGTATTTTCGGGCATACAAATAATGAATTTTGGAACAAAAAACAAAATGCGGATTTTTACACTATAAAGGGTATATTAGAAAACCTGTTTGAAGTTTTGGGCTTAACAAAAAGGATAGTTTTTTCGCCCTTAAAAGAAGATAAAAAATTTATGCATCCTTATATTAGCGCCACAGTAGAACTTTTAGGAAAAAATCCGGTAAATATCGGTTACGCGGGTAAAATTCACCCTGTTCTTTCTGATAAATTGAAATTTAATCAAGATTTATATGTTTTTGAAATCGATTTAGAAGAAATTTTGAAAAACGTAAAACCCATAACGGCGCACTATAAGAAATTGCCGCAGACATCGCCCGTATTGCGTGATATAGCTTTTATAGCGGATGAAGAAACAACAAACGCCCTAATTTTAAAAACAATAAAAAAGGGTGCCGATAAAAATATATTCAAATCAGCGCATCTTTTTGATGTATACAGGGGTGAAAATATAGGCGGGGGTAAAAAATCTCTTGCATATAGAATAATTCTTCAAGATGACATCAAAACTCTGACGGACATTGAAATTGAAGCTGAAATAAATAATATAAAAACCGCCCTTGTAAAAAATATTCAAGGGGTTGTATTAAGATAAATACACGGGGAAGCTTGTTTTAAATTATGGGAGCGGGAGCTTCTGTTCTTTTGATATTTCTTGCATATACTATATTTGTAACATCTTTAAAACCCGTAAGCCAAAAGGATTTTAGCCAATATACTCTGTTTGGTGGGGTTGCTTTTTTAAAATTATGTGTTAAATTGTACTTGTAACTGGGGCTTGCTTGTTACAAAAATAAAGTAATCAGGTTTTTACCCCGTTTTGAAAAAAATTGAATATGAGGATTTTTATGACCGGAAAGCTAACAACGACTTTACTAGCCCTCTTGACGTTTTTCGTTTGCGGGTTATCAAATGAAGCCTGTGCTGCTACACCCCATGAAATTAAAGACATTATTGTAAAAACGGCAGTGCAAATGGGGGTTGACCCTTGCATTATGCTTAGCCTTGCAAAGCAAGAATCAAATTTTCAATCCCATAGACAAAATTCGTCAGGTGCAGTGGGCGTTTTCCAATTAATGCCGTCAACTGCAAAAAAAATCGGGGTAAATCCCTATAATTTAAACGATAATGTGAGGGGCGGAATTTTGTATTATCAAATGATGTATAAAAAATTCGGTTCAACGGATTTAGCACTTGCCGCATATAATGCAGGTCCCGGGAATGTAATGAAATATAAGGGTGTTCCGCCTTTTAAAGAAACTCAAAGATTTGTAAGCGTAATAAAAACAAACGCAAAACAATTTGAAACGGATCCGATTGTAGTTAAACACACAACTGCTTCTAAGGGGGACGGCACATCGCTTACTTCGGCAGATGTTCCCGTACCTCAAAATCAATCCGCTATTGAAAAAGCCGAAATTAAAGACGAATTAACTCCGATTATTGTTCCTGATGTAACTTTATAAATAATATATGCTTAATATGGCTATTAACCCGTATGCAAGTAATATTTTACGGCAGGTTTTTAAAATAATCTTTTTCGCTCAGCGCCTTATAGGTGCAGGCTATACCGTTTTTATTGTTTGAGCTTGTTTTTGAACAGTATGTATTTTCATCCGTATAGCTGCTATCGGGATGTCCCATAGGAAGTAGCGCGCCTGTTTCAGCGTCTATTTCAAAAGTAAAAAGGTCATGCCCCCATTTATTTGGCTTATTAAAACCATTTATATCTATAGATAGGAAAATCCAAGTATTACTATTTGTATTTTCAACAAGTAAAATCATCCCATCTGCCAGAATTAATTGCCCGTCGTCAAAATAATTAGAATACGCATTTGTTGTGCCATTATAGGTTGTATATATATCTGATACATAATGTCCATTTGCTTTTTCGCCTTCATTAGCTGCATTTTTAACACAACTAGAAACTCCGCATGATTTTAATTGCGAAAGATAAATTTCAAATTCGGATAAAAATGTTCTGGTTGGGTAATTTGTCAGGTTTGGAATAATTCCCGTTTCATATATCATTAATTGAAGCGCTTCTGATAGTATAGATTGCGCCTTTTTTAAACCGGTTTTCATTTGAGTTTCTTTTGTGTGATTTAAAACAGCAGGTATTGTCATCGCTGCAACGACACCGATTATGGCAAGGGTGATAAGGGTTTCGGCAAGAGTAAAAGCGCCATGCAGGCTATATTTAGGAACAATATTTTTAAATCGTCTAAAAT
>JAJQDG010000048.1 GCA_021202305.1 Candidatus Gastranaerophilales bacterium | reverse complement strand
GTATATTCTATTCTATTATAGGTAAAATATGACTCATTTAACACATTTTCTTGAAGTTAAACAAATTTTGCTTTCGCAAAACAGGCGCAGTGCGGACATTGCCCGAATTGAGCAGGCATATTTATTTGCCGCAAAACTTCATGAAGGGCAGTATAGAATTTCAGAAGAACCCTATATAATTCATCCGATTGAGGTTGCAAAAATTTTGGCAGACCTTAAAATGGACACAGATACTATTATAGCGGCATTTTTGCATGACATTTTAGAAGATACCGAAACGGAACCCGGGGAAATTGAAAAAAACTTTGGAAGCGATGTATTAAAATTGGTTCAGGGGGTTACAAAGCTCGGCAAATATCAGTTTAAATCCAAAGAGGAGCGCCAGGCGGAAAATTTCAGGCGCATGTTTATTGCCATGGCTGAAGATGCAAGAATAATATTTTTAAAACTTGCAGATAGATTGCATAATATGCGTACGCTTAATTATATGGCTCAAAACAAGCAAAAAAGAATAGCTAAGGAAACACTTGATATATTCGCTCCGCTTGCTAATCGTTTAGGTATCGGTAAAATAAAGGCGGAACTTGAGGATTTGTCTTTAAGGTATATTGACCCTGAAAAGTATTACCAGATTGCAAAACTTGTTGCGCAAACAAAAAAAGAACGCGAATCTTTAGTAAATTCCCTTATAGAAATTACAAAGAAACATTTGGATGAAAACGGTGTACAGGCAACAATCTACGGGCGCGCGAAGCATTATTATTCAATTTATAATAAAATGCGCCGCTTAAATGTTTCATTTGACCAGCTTTATGATATTGTTGCCATAAGAGTTATAGTAAAAGACGAAAAAGATTGTTATAATGCCCTCGGCATAATACATTCCCAGTTTAAGCCAATCCCGGGCAGGTTTAAAGATTATATAGCCATGCCGAAAGGAAATATGTACCGTTCCCTGCATACATCTGTTATCGGTTTGAAAAATAAACCGTTTGAAATTCAAATCCGCACAAAAGAAATGCATGAAGTTGCCGAATACGGTCTTGCGGCGCATTGGAGATATAAAGAATCAGGCTCCGTTAAAGCATCAAATGCTGCGGATATAAAATTCAACTGGATGAGGAAACTGATTGAAATTTCTAAAGACGAAACCGATGCCAAAGAATTTGTTGAATCGGTTAAACTTGATTTATTTTCAGATCAGGTTTTTACATTTACTCCCGCAGGCGATGTTATTGATCTTCCGATAGGCTCTACCCCTGTTGATTTTGCGTATAGAATACATACAGAAGTAGGTCACAGAACCGTAGGTGCGCTTGTAAATGCAAGAATTGTGCAGCTTGACACGAAGCTTCAAAACGGCGATATCGTAGAAATTTTAACCTCCAAGCAGTGTATGCCTAAAATAGACTGGCTTGATTTTGTCGCTACAAAAAATGCGGCAGGAAAAATCAGAGCCTGGTTTAAAAAATACAAAAGGGAAGACAACGTTGAACTCGGGCGGATTAATCTTGAAAACGAGCTTACAAAATCACTTTTTGACGAACTCCTTAAATCAGGTGAAATTGACCGCACGGCGCATGAAATGAACTATAAAAACGCAAATGACCTGTTTGCGGCTCTGGGATACGGTGAAACTACTTTAAGAAAGGTTTTAAACAAGATAAATAAACCCGTTAAAAAAGATTTAACGGTAATAAACCATGAAGTTGAAACCTATAACAAGAAAAAACCTTCAAAGAAAAATGATATTATAGGTCTTGAAGATTTGGTATGGTCGCTTGCAAAATGCTGTTCGCCATTGCCGGGGGAACCTATTGTGGGCGTTGTTACGCGCTCTAAGGGAGTTTCCGTTCACAGATTGGATTGCAAATGCCTTTTTGATATCGACCCTAACCGCATGATGGATATTCACTGGGCGGATAAAGTTTCTCAGGGTACATACGTTGCCCATATCAGGATAGAAGCTCAGGAAAGAGTGGGTCTTTTGAAGGATGTTCTGGTTAAAATTGCAGATACAAATACAAATGTTTCATACGCATACAGCTATTCCAAAAATAAAAAATTCGGCATTATTGATTTAGGAATTGAACTTTCAGACATTGAAACATTGAAAAAAATTATAACAAACCTGCAGTCTATGCCTGATGTATATTCAGTCCGCAGGCTGCAGCAAAAAAATGACCCTATGTCCCAGAGAACTCCCAAAAAAACCAAAAATAAACGCTCTAATTTGCCAAAAACGGAGCAAAAAAATAGATGAGTATCTTTTACAATCTCGTAAAAACAAAAAATACAGCCCTTGCGCTCGGTTTTTTTGACGGCGTTCACAAGGCTCATAAAACGCTTATTTTAAAAACGGCGGCGCTTGCAAAAGAAAACGGAATAAAATCGGCGCTCATAACCTTTAAAAAATCTCCGTATTCGATTATTTCAGGGGAAAAGCCCGTATATATTACAAATTTAAATGAAAGATTAAAAGAAATTAAGCTTCTTGGAATTGATGATATATTTGTTCTTGATTTTGAAGAGTTTAAAAATATGAAAGCGGAACAATATATTGATAAAATTCTTATTCCCTATTTTTCGCCGGATTTTGTTGTAACAGGGTTTAACCACACATTCGGGTATAAAGCGCAGGGTACGGGTGAACTTCTTTCAAAAAAAACAAACTATGTTCAAATTCCCCCTCAAACAATGAACGGAGAATTGATTTCAAGCACAAATATAAAATCGGCATTAAATACAGGAAATATTGAGTTTGCAAACAGTATGCTCGGAAGAAGATTTTCATATACGGGAAATGTTATAAAAGGTGCGCAAATTGCAAGATTACTCGGATATAATACCGCAAACTTAATATGGAGCGATGAAATTGTGCGTGTAAAATACGGGGTATACAAAGGTTTTGCGTATTATGAGGGAAAAAAATATCCTGCTCTTATAAACTTTGGAATCCGCCCTACAATCGACAAAGATTTAAAAGAAACGCTGGAAGTTCACCTGAGCGGTTTCGAGGGCGATTTATACAATAAAACCTTAAAAGTTGAATTTCTTTCCATGCTGCGCGAAGAAATAAAATTTTCTTCCCCTGATGAGTTAAAAAAACAAATTGACAAAGATTTTATCAAAGCATTACAAGCGTGCAAACAAGAATAAACGCACTGCAAATAAACAGGTATATACCCGTGAGTTTTGTTATTATCATAGCCTTCTCCTTTTTGACAAAATGTATATTAAATTGTTTTTTTGTCTAAAACACTTATGCCCCCGGGCTAGCTTTGGCGGTTCTTTTTATATTATTTAAAAGATTAACTCCAATCCGGATAAAATTGGTCAAATTTATTTTTTGAGTTAGAATTTATTTGAAAGGGGAGATACATAATGAAAAATGTTTTAAAAATATTTGGAATACCGGTATTAGTCATTTTTATCGGCGTCTACATCTATTTTTTGAAGTTTTTGCCTCAAGCGATTGATTTAAACGCATATATACCTGAAATTCAAAAAATTGTTAAAGAAAATTCGGGTCTTGATGTAACTATAGGCGGCATAAAGCTTGTAACAACGCCCGTTCTCGGCATCGGAGCAAAAATTGATGATATATCCGTTAATCTTCCGGATAAATCAAACCTGCTTGAGTTATCCGGATTAAAGGCGAAAATTTCGCTTCCTAATCTGATTTTTTTGAATGTGAGAATAAGCGATATTACCCTGTATAAACCGGTTATTAATCTTGAAATAGAAAACGGAAAAGAATTTAAGGCAATAAAGGCTGTTGAGGGGCTGCTTCTTGAAAACGAAAAGAAACAATCCCTGCCCGCTGTTAAAAATGAAGGGTTTAATATACTTTCTCTCGTAACAATTACCGTTCCTTCCGTGAAAATTTTAGATTATAAAGCCTATGTTTCCGATTTGCTTTCGGGTGAATATCTTCTTTTAGAGGGCGATTTAGCAAAATTAGGGTATTTTAACGGCAAACGTGCAAAAGTTCAAACACAGGCGGAATTATATCTGAACAGTAAAAAACAGCTTGATATTGACATTAACCTTGATTCATTTATTCCAAAAACGGCTGAACTTGATAATGAAGATGACCCTGCCGTGCGCGCGGAAGTTCCCTTTATGAACCCCGTGCTTACTTATAAAAGCTATGACCCGAAAGGCAGCATAAGCGCAAAAATTAAATTAAGCGAAAAAGATATTCACGGCTTTTTTAATCTTGAAAATTTAACTCTTGATATTGAAGGATATAAAATTCCAAAAAGCTATGCAAGGGCTAAATTTTTCGGCAATAAAATCATAACTGACAGTGATATATTTCTTGCACCGGACAGTCATTTAAAAATTTCAGGCAAGATAAAAAATTTAAAAAAACCCGATGT
>JAJQDG010000138.1 GCA_021202305.1 Candidatus Gastranaerophilales bacterium | reverse complement strand
CTTATAAGTGCATATTTAAAAAATTTTGACATTGAAAAATTGGAACTTGCCCTCGAAAGCGAAGATTTAGCCGTATGGAAAATACATAAAAATTCAGAAATTATGCAGACAATTAAAAATGCCGGTAAAAAATTTATTGAACAGCCGTTTTTTATAAAAGAAACATGTTTAATGCCGCCATTTTATCTTTCAGGCAGGCTTGATGCCGTTATTTATCATGAAGGAAAATATATTATATTTGATTGGAAAACCGAAAACCTGCCAAAAAATCCCGAAGATGATATTCAAACTGTTGTGTATATGTATTGCGTGTCAAAACTTTTTAAAACGAAAAATATTCAAATGAAATATTGTTCAATCAAAGAACAAAAAACTGTAACCTGCGGTTTTTCGGATAATTTGCCGGATAAAATTTGTTCAATTATAAAAAAACATAATTAAAGTCTTGCGGCAAACAGCGCAATATTTATAAAATTTGTTTAATTATAAAAAACGCAATTAAACATGAAGGATGCCTTAAAAACCCTAAAACCGGACAAAAAGCCGATTTTAGAGTTTTTAGTTTAAAGTTTGCCGATTTTGACCATCTGAGAATGGCTCCTTCCCATGCAAATGTTGTTTAAAGATTGCCGATTATTCTATGCCGTAAACTTTAAATTCCGCAGGGCGTAAAATTTCCATATTAATTGAATTTTCTATACTTTCTTCAAGCGGCTTTGGTGCAAAAACGCATTTTTGCAGCTCATCATAACCGAATTCATAGTATGATGTCAATTTTCTATTCGGAAAATCAATTGTGTTATTGTAAATTGTTTCGCCTCTGACTATTTCTGTATAATTTGTGCCATCATCGTTTGTAAAGCTATATTTTTCCGTCGGATTTTTGCAATTTGCAATAACAAGAAGTGAGCCGTAAACAGAATTGATTTCCCAGGCGCAAAGCCCGTTTTCTTTTTGTATGAGCAATTTTGCCTTGCCGAAAACAATTATATTTGAATGCTGGGCAAAATAGTTTATCGCATTGAATTTTTCATAAAAACCCCAGTTGACATTTCTTTTCATTGAAACTTCATGCCCTATTACATATTCAATTCCGTTTGTTGTAAAACTTTCATCCCCGTCAACATATAAAGAGGGTCTGTTTGCCCAATTTCCTCCGGGCAGAAATTTGTATTTAAACCATTTGAAAAGTGCTCCGTTTTCGCCCAGCTGACCCGGGTAGCGGTCAATAGCTTCAAATTCTCCGTCTTGATTGTTATACGTTTTTAAAATAGAAAGCATTGAGGATTTTCCGTTTTTAAAATTGTAGTCCTCGAGTTTTTTATTATCTTTAATAATTTGTTCCGGCGTTTTAGAGGTTTGGCTTACTATATCATCTCCCCAGAGAACATCAAAGTTCATATCTTTATGGTATTCTTCGTAATAGTCATCCCAGAGCATATATTCTGCAAGTGTTGCAAAATACGGGGTATTTTTCTTCAGGTTAGAATTTATCTTACCTAAAACTTTTCTTGGAATGCGATAACTTATCGGAATATTATTTTGTTCCGAAAGATTATCAACTATGTGATCAATGTGATCAACGCGGAAGCCGTCAAAATTATACTCTTTTTGAAGGGAAGAAGTATATTCAAGGTAAAAGCGTATCGTTTTTTCATTATATTTACCGTTTTCAAGATAAACAAAATAATACGGTGTCTGGCAATCAAGATTTGCAAATTCGGATACATCTTCACCTTTGTAATTATAGTGTTTATATACGGGGTATTCCCTCCATTCATTCATTTTATCAAAAACCGGAACCCCCGCAGAACACCATGCGCCCCCGGGCATTGGCCAGTAGCCTTCCTGTATAAGAGTGTCGATAATATTTTTTCTGTTTATGATATCGCTTTCGTCAGATACTTTTTTGCCGTTTGCAAGCTCAATTAATGCGCTAATTTTTTTTACCGTTTCTTCTTGTGAATTTTTCAAAGATATGTTATTTGAAAGAGCAATTTTTACCTCTTTCATTTCTTCTTCTATCAAATTCAAAATATCTTGTTCTTCGGAGGTGTAAAAATCGGTTGAACCGTATAAAATTTGAATATATTTATTTTTGACATTTGATAAAATATTTTTATCAATATTATCTCTTGTTTCAAGCTTTTCAGTTATTTTATTCAAAGCATCAACATATTTTTCCGTTAATTCTTTGATATTTGCCCACCTTGCAGCATATGGATGAGAAAGTATAATTTTTGAAAATCTGCCCGTTTGCGGTAAAATATCATAAATAACAGGGTGTCCTGAAAGCTGGGCAAGCGTTATAAAAAGTTTAACCTGCGCTTTTGTATCAAGGTTCAAAAATTTCAACATTTTTTCATCGCCCAAAAGGGAGCTTATTTCTGATGATGCAGGCAGATAAGCACACCCGAACTCGCGCGGATGAAAAGGAAGAAGATAAATAGTATCTGCCAGAACCCCTGTTTCCACACAGCCTTTCGGAAGCGAAATAATTTGCGCAATCCATTGTATAAAAGTTGCATTTGTGCCGTTTCCAAGTGCAGATAGGGAAATGAGTTTTATATTTTGTGTTTCTTTTTTAAACCAGTCCGGGTTTTTAATTTTTTTTCTGCTCAAAATCGAGGGATTTGAATAATTTATAAATTTAGATTTTGAATATACGCCTTCTTTTTCTAAAATTTTTTCAAGCGCAAAAATAATTTCGCCGTCGGTTAATTCTTCAAGCGTTTTATAATGCGGATAGGGAAGATAGCCGAATTTTTCTATTGTTTTGGTTAAATATTCTTTTCTTTCTCCGGTTACATCTGAAATGCCGTATATTTGGGCAATTTTAGGAAAAATTTCATTCAGATTTATTGAACTGTTTTTCTGTAATAAATTGAGCATTTATCCACCTGCTTTCTTGTTTATATTTTTTCCGTATTCTTTTTTTGTGTTTTAAGGGTATTAATTTCTTTTTGCAAAAGGGAAGTTTTTGATTTTCTTTGGGACTCCGTTAATTTTTCATCAGAAAGAAGCCGTTTCAATTTAGTTTCTTTTTCTGTTATTTTTTTATCTAAAATGTTGAGTTCATTTGACTTATCAGATTTATACGTTTTAAATTCCGGACTTGAAAAATCTTTTTTTATAGTGTCAGATAATTCGGCAAATGCACAGCCTGCATTTTGCAGTATTATAAGTAATAAAATGAAAACCGCAGTAATTCTCATCTTCTTTGCTGTTCATTCCTTTGATACATTTCTGTTTCATCATTTACGTTTCTCAATTCGGAAATATACTGCTGTCCGTTTTTAACCACCTGAAACAGACTGTTTAAATCCTGTTCAAGCTTTCCTAAAATTTGCTGTGCATAAGCCTGCGCGCCGTCTTTCATTTTAAGTGCTTCTTCATTTGAGGCAATCCTTATACCTTCAGCTTCGCCAAAGGCTTTCATTTTTATATTTTCGCATTCTTGAAGGACTTTTTCTCTGAACGCTTTTGCCTGTTCTTCCATTTCATGGCGCAGGGCAGATTCATCAAGAATTCTTCTTTTTTCATCCTGCGCATCTTGAATAATACGCTCTGCTTTATTTTTGGCATCTTGAATCATTTCTTCTTTATTGCGAAGAATTAATTTCGCCATTTTTATTCCTTCATCAATTGCATCGGGAAAAGAATCTATAACACGGCTCAATTCTTTACTTTTAACAACCATTAAATGAGAAGGAATAATATGAAAACCTTCATCAAAAAGCTCCTGCAATTTGTCGTAAAGCGCGAATAATTTTAATCCTTCTTGTACCATTTTATCATTATGCCTTTCTTACTTTGCTTTTCTTAAATATTCTACCACACTTTCGGGAACAAATTTTGACACATCTTCGCCAAATGATGCCAGCTCTTTAACAATTCCCGATGAAATGAAGTTATATTTTGGTTTTGTTATTAAAAAAACCGTTCCTATATCGGGCGCAATTGACATGTTTGCCTGCGAAAGCTGCATTTCGTATTCAAAATCAGAAACAGCCCTGAGCCCCCTTATTAAAAATTTAGCTCCGGTTTTCCGTGCATATTCAACAGTAAGCCCTTCAAAGGAATCAACTTCAACATTTTTTAGTTTTTCAATAGAATTTTTTATCAATTCCACCCTGTCTTTAACAGGAAGAAAGGATTTTTTATTGCTGTTTTTTAAAACAGCAATAATAACCCTGTCAAACATATTAGAAGCACGCTCTAAAATGTCTATATGCCCCTTTGTTACAGGATCAAAACTGCCGGGGTAAATTGCTATTTTTTCTTCTCTTGTCGTTGTATTCACAAGTTAATTATATTATTAAAATATTTAATTGGTTATATGCACGCTTTGGCATGGAGTTTTACGCCGTTTTAAAAATTCTCTAAAG
>JAJQDG010000116.1 GCA_021202305.1 Candidatus Gastranaerophilales bacterium | reverse complement strand
ATACAAAAGTTGTCAGAGAAGTAAAATCAAGTGAAGGTGAAGCCGCACAGGGCGAAATTTCAAGCAAAGCCAAGGCAAAAGTTGATAATGAAAAACAGGCACAGGATTATATTGATAACTACAATGCAAATAAAGCTGCAAAAAATGAGCCGGGGATTCCCGCAGAAGAAGAAGCAGAAACTCTTGAAACTCTTGTTGACCTTTCAAAAAAATCGGAAGAATTAAACAGTATTTATGAAGGGCAAATTGACGAAGCAACCGATCAAATAAAAAAAGCTTTTCCTGCAAGCGAAAATGATGAAATTGTTGAAATTACAGGCAGAGCAAAAAGTCAATCTTCAACATTCAAAAAACTTGCGAAAAAAGAACTTTCAAACGATTTAAAATCAACCGATACTGAAGCCTGTTCCGATGCAATAGGCGATGCGCTCGGTACCAGAATACAAATTAAAAATTTAACCGAAGATCAAGTTGCAGATGTTTTCAATCAATTTGATAACGTCAGCTACGATGATTTTGTTACATACGTAAATGCTAAAAGTACAGCTGATTTAGGATTAAGCGACGATGTAATTGCTGCAATTGAAGAAAATCAAACAAAAATATTAGATGCACTAAAAACAAAACAGACAGCAGGCGTTGTTGAACAATTAAAGCAAGGAATATCCGACGGAAGCATAACAATTACCGAAATAAATAACTACGGCGATGACTTAACTTCATACTTTACTGATGCACAAATACAAGAAATAAATGATACATACGCTGCATATGTAAAAAAACAAGCCCTGCAAGCAGCAGAAGAAGGCAGTGAGTACACAGGTAAAGCTCTGAAAGTGGTAACACGAAATACAGACGGCATTGAATCACATGTGTCCGGCGATGGCGTTGATTTAAGAGTTGAAGCGGATGACGGCACTGTCATAGGAACAATTAAAGCCGTAACGAATGATGACGGGGTTCAAACAGGAACCTCCTTGTCGATAACTACGGATGACGGCACAACTGTAATTGGCGAAATAGATTCCACGTCAGAAGGAGCTATTAAAAAATCGGGTTACGCATCTACCCAAATGAACACAAAACACACCTTAGAAAATGGAACAACCGCAAACGGCGAATTACAAATAAGAGGAACAGAATTAAATGAATTTGCGGATGCAGAGCATATCCCATACGATATAAGAACAGGTAAAATAAGCGCGAGCGATACAAAATATTCAAGCGTATATAATGTCATAAAAGATATGAAGAAGGAAACTTACAATTCATATAACAGCTACATTCAGGAAATGTACGCATATTTAAGAAAAAGCGAACTTGGCATAGCAAAAGGTGCAGAACCCGTATTAGAACTTAAAGGGGTCAGCGATTCTGCTATTAAATTGTTAAGCAAAGAAGGGCTTATTGCAATAAGCAAGAGTTAGCAAAAATTTTTCTTTTCGGATTTTAACATGGTATAATCAGGGAAAATAATTTATGGATGGCATATACGATTATAACTGCAAAATACAAAGGGCATTCACAGGCGGCAAAACGGATAATACTATGCAGGATAATGAAGATAAAACCCAATTTTTAACAAGAAGATGTTCAGAAATACTTGCAGGCAGGGCAGAAAAAGAAGTTCCTGAAAATGGCAATTTTACTAAAATTTTAGTTACTTTTGATGTACCCGAAACGCAAAATCAAGCCTCAATGGTCGTTGAATGTGATGCGCTTAATCCTAAAGATTCAAGAAGGGTTTCCGTTTGCGCCCGCAGAAAGGGCAGCGACAGGCTTACTTCTATTTATATGTTTAAAGGAACAAAAAAAGAAGTTTTAGATTATTTGAACAATAAAGAAAATTATCCGAATTTTGTAAATGCCGTAAAAGATGTTTCTTTAAGCACGGATGAATATTTTTCATGATTTTTAAGCGAATTACATATTTGCAAGCTTTTCCAGCTTCAATTTTTGGTCGTATTCAATAAGAAGGTTTATAAGTTCATCCAAATCGCCGTCAATTACCGTCCAAACGTTAAGATTATGGTTTATTCTGTGATCCGTTAATCTGCCCTGAGGAAAATTATACGTTCTTATGCGCTCTGAACGATCGCCCGTGCCGACCTGCGAACGCCTGAGGTCAGTTACTTCCTGCATTTGTTTTTGAACTTCCATATCGTACAATTTTGCTTTTAAAATTTGAAGTGCGCGTTCTTTATTTTGCAATTGGGAACGTTCTTCCGTACAAAAAATCATAATCCCCGTGGGCTTGTGAAAAACTCTTGCCGCGGTTTCAACCTTATTGACATTTTGACCGCCTGCACCACCCGAACGCGCTGTTGTTATTTCAATATCATTCATGTTTAATTCAATTTCAACATCATCCACCTCGGGCATTACTGCAACAGTAGCGGTTGATGTATGCACACGCCCCTGCGATTCGGTTTGAGGAACTCTTTGCACTCTATGGACACCTGATTCGTATTTTAACTGCGAATAAACATTTTCACCCTTAACGGAAATTACAACTTCTGAAACGCCGCCCGCTTCGCATTCGTTAATGGATAAGATTTTTGTCTGCCACCCTTTATTGTTCGCAAATTTCATATACATACGCATAAGGTCGCCCGCAAAAATGTTTGCTTCATCACCTCCGGCAGAACCCCTGATTTCAAGCATGATATCTTTATCATCCATAGGGTCTTTCGGAAGCAAAAGGAGCTTCATTTTTTCTTCTATTAAAGGAATTTTTGCTTCGTTTTCAGCAATTTCATTATTTAGATATTCTTTCATGGAAGAATCTTTTTCACCGTGCAAAAGTTCCTTTGCTTCCTTTATTGCATCTTGAGCTTCTTTATATGCATTATACGTATTTACCGTTTCTTCCATAGCTTTTCTTTGTTTTGATAAGTCTTTAAATCTGTCATAATCACCGACAGTGGCAGGGTCTGACAACTTGAGCCCCAGTTCAATATATTTTTGTTCAATCTGTTTTATTTTATCCAGCATGTCTTTCATTTTTGTTTTCCTTAAATTTATACAGGCATTAGTCTTTAGCTGCAAGGGAATTATCTGTGGAAGCTTTTTTATTCATTCTTCCGCAGGATTTATCCTCATCACAATAGCCAAGGCGTTCGCACTTTGGAACCAAATACGGTTTTAGCCAGGGTTCTTTTTTAACAACCTCATAAACCATTGCACCGACTAAAGCGCGAATTTCGCCTTGAGCGCGGGTGCAAAGCCTCAAATTTGCAAGATGTATCAGTTCCCTTAAATTTAAACTTGCAACAAGCGAACTTGCCGCCGCATTCGGCAGTATACTCCTTGCATCTTCGGGGGCAATTCCTTCATCAATAAAATCTTGATATAAAGAAGAAACACTGTTCATAAAATCATCAAACTTTTTTGAAAGAACGGGGTTTTTTTCAATCCGTTCCGGCACAATATAATCAATTTCGCCTTTTTCTTTCACATAGCGTTGAGATTTTTGAGAAAAGCTCATATGCCTGTGGCGTACAAGCTGGTGCGTGCAGGCACGCGAAACATTTTGGATTGTAAAAGTAAGCTGGATGTGTTCTATTGTTGAATAATGTCCGGACGAAATTACTTTTTCAATTAAAGAAAGCATTTTTTCATCAGAAGGAGCATTTAAATAATTTTCATACGGCAATTTAGCGCTGTAACAAGTTTTACAGGCAGTATAAATTGTTTTTATTAAATTGTCAGGAATTGATATTAATTCAACACTTAATTTTTGTCTTGGCATATTAATTTTCCATACTAAAGTACAAAAAAGCGGACATAAAAATACATCCGCTTTTTCGGTAAAAATTTGCTATTTGTTTTCGTAACGTTTTTTGAAGCGTTCAACCCTGCCTTCAGAGTCCAATATTTTTTGGTTGCCGGTGAAGAACGGGTGGCAGGCATTACAAATTTCAACGGTGATGTTATCTTCAACGGAACCTGATTCAATCTCGTTGCCGCAAACGCATTTAATTACGGTTTTTTTGTAATCGGGGTGTATTCCTTGTTTCATTTTATTTCCTCACAGTCTTTGTGCGATTAACATTATACGGGCTGAAGATTTTATTTCAAGTGGGTAGTTGTTTGGTTGCTGCGGCGCTTTTATTTATTCAGGTTAAAGATTTTATCTCAAGCGGATAGTTCTTTTAGCCTTGACTTTCGCCTATGTCTTTTTTATCATGAAAAAGTGTGCGGCGACATGGCCAAGTGGTAAGGCAGGAGCCTGCAAAGCTCTTACCCCCGGTTCGAATCCGGGTGTCGCCTTTTAATTTTGTTTAAGGCTGTTAATTATTGTGTTATAATTAATAATGAAAGGCAAATTAAATTATGAATAAAAACCGGTTTTTAAGAGGGGGGCCGGGGGGGGGGGTGGTGGCGGGGGGGCGGGGGGGGGGGGGGGGGGGGGGTGGGGGGGGGGGGGGGGGGGGGGTGGG
>JAJQDG010000120.1 GCA_021202305.1 Candidatus Gastranaerophilales bacterium | reverse complement strand
GGGTCATACGCTATAAAAAATTCTTTAACATAATTTTTTATAAATTTTAAATATTCAAAAAGCGCAGGTACAATTTCGTCAGCGTCATCCACAAATACATATTTATAAGGATTTTTCACATTTTTATATAAAAAAGAAAATAATTGCACCTGTCTTAAATAATCAAAAGCGCGAAATTCAAGCGTTTTTTGTTTGTATAAATTAATTGCATTTTTAACTTCGCCCGTAAAACTTTCATACAGAATCTTGGCTCTTTTATCAATTTCTTCATCCGTCAGAGCATTTAATGTTATTAGAGATTGCCGCCTCAAAAGCTGGTGCAGCAAGTTAGTTTTTGAATTGTATCCTTTAAAAATTTGTTTATCAATTGTTTTTTTAAAAATATATCTTGAAGCTTCAAGCCCGCATAAATTTGGTAAAACCCTATTTTTACCTTTATTTATTTTATTTTCTAAAATAGGATAATATTCAAGAACGAAATTATGGCAAAGTCCGAAAAACGAATAAACATTAAATTTGCTGAGCGCATCAATTGTGAGAAGTTTTTTGGTTTCGTTTATAAATTCTTCCTTCATTTTTGAATTTTGAACAATGACTAAAATCTCATCCGCACTCACACCGGAATTTAAAAGGCGGGCGTAATTTTTTATTAAAATTTCCGTTTTGTTTGAACTCAAATTACCGTAATATAACATTTATAGTACATCCGTCGGGTCAACATCCACAATCATTTTTATATCTGACGGCAAAATAACCTTTCTTAAAAAAGAAAGAACTATTGAATGCCCCCTTTCATCAAGTTTGTTTTTTATGATTATATTAAAACGAAAATCGCCCTTTAACTTTTCAATCACACAAGGCACAGGGCCCAAAACTATCAGCCTTTCCGTTAAAGAAAGTTTACTAATCCAATCTTTAAGACGCATAGCAATTTCCATAGAAGCTCTTTGCGCCCTTATGATATTTTTGGATTGCAGAATTATCCTTATAATACAAGAAAATGGCGGATAATCAAACATTTCTCTCATTTCAATTTCATTTTTATAAAATGTTTTATAATCTTGAGATTTTGCATTGAGTAAAAATTCATTTTCGGCATTAAATGTTTGAAAAACAACTTCACCCCTTGAAAACCCGCGCCCTGAACGCCCTGCAACCTGCGTCAGGATTGAAAACCCGCGCTCGGTGCTTCTAAAATCAGGCAGATTAAAGCTCAAATCGGCATTAATAACCCCGACAAGAGTAACATTCGGGTTATCAAGCCCCTTTGCAATCATTTGAGTGCCGACTAAAATATCAATTTTACCCTGTTGAAAATCGTTTAAAATCTCGACGTGTTCATTTTTTTTGGAAAGCGAATCGGAATCAAGCCTTTTTATTACTGCATTTTTAAAAATTTTTGCCGCGTTGTCTTCAACGCGCTGGCTGCCTGCGCCAAAATTTTGGAGTGCATCCGTATGACATTTTGGACATTCGTCAATTCCCTTGATTTCATAATTGCAATAATGGCACTTATGGGTATTTTTATCGGCATGATAAATCAAAGGCACCGCGCACTTAGGGCATTCCAGTACATCCCCGCAGCTTAAACACTGAGTATAAGTAGAAAACCCCCGCCTGTTTATTAAAAGCACCGTTTGCCTGCCTTCTTCAATTCTTGAATTTATCTTATCAATTAAAAATCTTGAAAACAGCCCGTTTTTTTCCATGCGCATATCAACTATTGTAACTTTTGGCAATTCGGCATTATTATATCTTTGTTTTAATTCAAAAAGCGAGTTTGAATTTATTGCTTTATAATAATTTGAAATATCAGGCGTGGCTGACCCCATAATTATTTTTGCACCAAAAAGCGCACCCAGTTTTTTTGCAACTTCAATTGCATTATATCTGGGTGCGGGGCTGTCCTGCTTATAACTGTCGTCATGTTCTTCATCAATTATAATCAGCCCTAAATTTTTTATAGGCGCAAAAACTGCCGAACGCGCGCCAAAAAGAATTTTTATTTCATCATTTCTAAGCCGCTGCCAGACTTTATATTTTTCGCCTTCTGTTATGGAAGAATGCCATATAGCTGTTGAATTTTTCCCAAATCTTTTAATTGTTCTTATTGTAAGCTGTGAAACAAGTGCTATTTCAGGCGCCAGAAAAAGAACATTTTTGCCCTTTTTTATTGTATCTTCCATTAATTTAAAATAAACCTCTGTTTTTCCGGAGCCTGTTATTCCATGCAAAAGAGAAACGGGTGATGAAACATGTTTTATTTCTTCATAAACTTTATTTTGTTCTTCCGAAAGATTGTGCAGGGCGTTTTTTTCAAAATCGTTTTCGAATATTGCCTGTTTTTTATTCGGTTTTCTGTAGTTTTTTACATTTTTTTCAAAAAATTTTTGCGGAAGTGCCGTTTTTAAAACTGTAGGCAGGTCAGAAAAATAATAGTTTGCAACCCACTCCAAAAGCTTTAAATATTCAAGATTAAACATGGGAGAAAAATCAAGAACATCTTCAATATATTTTGCTTTTATTCCCGCTTCTAAATAATCTGAAAATCCGACAACATAGGCTTTTATTTTGCGCGATTTGCCGAAAGGAACCAAAACGGGAATTCCGATTACAAGCTTGCTTTTAAGATTATCAGGAATTAAATAACTGAAGGTTTTTGTTCCGAGTTTTTTTATATCAACAAGGCAAAGAGCATATTTTCCCATTATAGAGCCCTTTTAGGAATATTGTTAATTTCATTTGAAATAGCGTTATACACGATATCTTGAATTTCGGCAAGGGCGGCATTTGAGCTTTCTTTTATTATTTTTACATTTGATAAATTATCCGAATATGATGAAACCATAAGCAGATATGAAGCACCCGAGGGCGTTTTAAAAAGAATATACCCGCTTGAAGATTGCATTTCTTCAATTGTGAAATTTAATCCGTTAAGCGCACTTAAAGAAAGCATGAACATACTGTCAGCGTTTACCGGAAAATTTCTTGAATCTGCTGTTTTTGCAGATGAATACGGAATTATTAATAATAACAAGATAATAATTAAAATCTGCTTCATTTGCTCTCCATCCAGCTTTTGCCGGTTTTTATATCTACATCCAAAGGCACGCATAAAGGTTCGTTTAATTTCATTGATTTTAATACAATTTCTTTAACGCGGTCAACTTCTTCATTATGCACTTCAAGAACAAGTTCATCATGCACCTGAATTAAAATTTTGGCGCGGCAGTTTTCCAAATTTTTATCAAGCTCAACCATTGCCATTTTAATTAAATCTGCGCTTGTACCTTGTAAGGGGGCGTTTATTGCGGCGCGTTCCGCAAATTCTCTAATGCGTGCATTTCTTGAATTTAATTCTTCGTTTAAATAGCGCCTTCGTCCGAAAAGCGTTTCTACATAGCCGTTTTGGTGCGCATCCATTAGTGTATTTGTTATATATGTACTTATTTTAGGATAAGTTTTAAAATATTTATCAATAAATTCTTGTGCTTCAAACGGACTGATATTTAATGATGAAGCCAGTCCGAAGCGCGTTTGCCCGTATACAATACCAAAATTTACGGCTTTTGCTTTTCTGCGCATTTCTTTTGTAACTTCATTATGTGCAACGTTAAAAATTTTAGATGCCGTCAGGGTATGAATGTCTATATTTTTATGAAAAGCCTCTATTAAGCCTTCATCCTTTGAAATATGCGCAAGAAGCCGCAATTCTATCTGGGAATAGTCTGCTGAAAGTATTGAATATTCTTCGCTGCTTGCAATAAAAGCCGCTCTTATTCTGTTTGAAAAATCGGTTCTTATCGGAATATTTTGTAAATTAGGCTCTGAACTTGAAAGTCTGCCTGTTGTTGTAACCGTTTGATTATAGTGGGTGTGGATTTTTTTATCTTCCGAAAGAAGTTTTGGCAGGTTGTCAACGTATGTATTTTTTAACTTCATATACATGCGGTGTTCTAAGATATCGCGCGCTATTTCATAATCCTGTGCAAGTTCATCCAGGATTTTTGCATTTGTCGAAAAACCGGTTTTATTTTTCTTTTTCGGCTTTATTTTTAATACATTAAAAAGAACGTCCGCAACTTGTTTTGGAGAATTAATATTAAATTCAAGATTTGCATTTTTATAAATTTTGGTTTCGTATTCTTTTATTTTTATATCAATTTCGGAATTTAACACTTTTAGATAATCACAATCAAGCGTAACGCCTGTTTTTTCCATTTTATATAAAACATTTGCCAGCTTTAATTCAAGAAATGCAAGTTTTTTTTCTTTTTCGTTCAGTTTTTCATCGTAAAATTCGCTAAGGTCATAAATGGCACCTGAAAATAAAAAATCATCTTCGCCTGTAAAATCCAGATATACTTCCGATTGTGATTTTAAATCATGCTTTCTTGAAGAATCAAGCACATAGCTTTCAAGCATTATATCTTTTATAACCCCTTTTGTA
>JAJQDG010000215.1 GCA_021202305.1 Candidatus Gastranaerophilales bacterium | reverse complement strand
GTATTGAACTTGCTTAGAAAAATTTTAATTTTTTAAAACAAACTTATATTGAGCTTAAAAAATAATTTTTCCGCAAAATCCTATTATAGATGCCCCGCAGACAAAAGAATTTTAATTTTCTTCAAGGTTGCTTGTCATTTTCCAAACCCCGCAAGGACAAACACCCGCGCACATACCGCAGCCTATACATTTTGCGGCATCTGAAATATATGCAAATTCATCTCCCATTTCAACCCGCTCAATTGCCCCTTTAGGACATGCGGTCATACACATTTTGCAATCTCTGCAAACAGCGCAGCTCATGCAGCGATTTGTTTCTTCAAGCGCGTCTGATGCGTATATTTCAGAACCTTTTAAAGTTGTATAATATGCAGATTTAACCTCATCTGTTTTAATTTTTTCTTTCGTTTTAAAAAGTTTCAAATCTCGTTTTGAAAGCATGTTATCAATATTTATTGCAGCTTCTCTGCCCTTGCCTATTGCATTGCAAAAAAGCCCCTGACCCGTGCAGTCGCCTGCAAAGAATATTTTTTTATTTTTTTCGGACTGGTTAAATTCATTCATAAGCGGAAATTTGCGTTCATTCAAATATTTTTCATCAATAAAATCAAAAATCGGTCTGTCACCTATTGAAATTATCACACTGTCTGCTTTTATAAGGGTGCCGTCTTTTAAATGCACGCCCTGTTCCGTTACTTTTTCCGTAAAGCAGGGGTATAAAATTTTTGCACCCAGAGATTTTGCATGCTCAATTTCTTTGTCAAATGCCATGGGTTTTTGAATATCAATTGCGGTTACATTTTTTGCGCCCATTTTGTATGCACCCGTAATAACATCCATTGCGGCATTTCCTGCGCCTATTACCACAACATTTTTGCCTATTTGAAACTTGTGTCCGGAATTAATTAATTTTAAAAATTCAAGCCCTTTAATTAAACGTTCTTTTCCTTCAATTGGAAGGATAGCAGGATTATGCGCCCCTATTGCAACAACTACAGCATCATATTCTTTTTTAATACGGTCAAATTCATCTTTATCTATATTGCAATTTGTATTGATTTTAATCGAAGAATTTTTAATTATTTCAAGCTCTGCATTCAATGTTTCCTGATTTAGTCTGTCAAAAGGAATAACCTGCCGTAATTTACCGCCTATTTCTTCATCTTTTTCAAAAAGTTCAACATTATATCCGTTTCTTGAAAGCGTCCAGGCACTTGACAATCCCGCAACGCCCCCGCCTATAACGGCAACTCTTTTATTTTTAGAAGGCTGAACAATTTTTATATCCACATTTTCAAAAGATTTTATGCCCAGAGGCGCAACTTTAATATGCTCGTCTACACATCCTCTGGTACAATTATCCATGCAAAGGTTAGGGCAAACTTGCCCGCAAACGCTTGCAGGAAAAGGAGAATAATCATATATCAAATTAAGCGCTTTTTCTTTTTGCCCCTGTCTTAGAAGTTCAATTCTTTTTTGTGTAGGAATTGAAACGGGGCAATCAAATTCGCACGGCGGAGTTTTTAAATTATTCTCCCAGGCAGGATATCTGAGACGGTTTTCTCCTGTATTAATTACATCCAAAACGTCGGTATAATTTCCAAAAAATTCTGAAAATATGCCGCCTTTTACCCACTTTTGCTCCCTGAATTCTTTTATTGAATAGGGAGGTTTTTTAATTTTTTTATCGTAGGGTTTTGCCAGAATTTTCTTCCAGAGAGAAAATTCGGTTAATTCTTCATATATTTCACCTTTATTTATTTCATTTAAAAATCTAATTAAGCCTGATTTCAAAAAGTTTTTGTCGGCTTCATCAAGTTCATAAACATCCACATCGTTTGTAAGACCGCCTACATTGCCCCTGAAATAAACAACGCCGCCAACCATTCCGCAGCAAGAGCGGTTTGAAAGAACAGAATCCATATTTTCGCATTCCCAGCCGCAAACAACAGCCCTGCCGCCGCCCATAAATTCAAAAGAAAAAGAGCCCGTGTTTTTTAAAACCCAAAATTCAGGTTCTTCAAATTTTGGATCATGTTTCATTAAAGCGCCGGAACGTGTGCCGACCCGTCCTGCGACATAAATTTTCCCCGAAGCCTGACAGTGCGCGGCAGTGTCGCCTGCATCGCCCAGAACAACAATTTCGGCTCCCGAATTAAGCCAGCCGATATCAGCGGGCGCAGAACCGGTTACAATAATTTTTGTTCCTGCCATACCCATAGAGCCTACGCGCTGCCCGGGGTTTGTAATATGGAAAAGCAGCGGTTTTCCGTCCTTTGACCACAAAGGGCCGCCCAAATCATGCTGACCCGAAGCTATAATTTTAAATTCATTAAAACCCATATCGATTTTTTCATATATCAAATCGAGAAGTTCTTTTGTAGAGAGCCTTTTTCCGTCTTGCAAACTGTCAATTATTGTTGTATTCATTTCAAACCCTTAGCAAACATGCTGTATTCCAAGCCTTTCGGCAACGTTTTTATCAACTGTAACAAGCGCATCCGAACGCCCGACAGGAAGTGTGGAATTTCCGATAGGCGCCATTAATTTTTTCAATTCAATATCGGTAGCAAGAAAATAATTAACTATATTTTGTGCAACTTTATCAACATCAAGCCTTTTCATCAGGATGGGATTTTGAGTTGTAAGCCCTGCGGGACAAAGCCCTGTATTGCAAGCGTTGCAGCGCCCGTAATCATCACCTAAACATCCTGCAATTTGTAATATCAAACGTCCGGTAAATACACCGTTTGCGCCAAGACATATCATTTTAAAAGCGTCTGCCGCAAGAGTTCCTCTCATTCCTAATCCGCCCGCAGCCCATAAAGGAATTTGACCTTGTTTGCCCTGATGAACCGCCGCAAGATAACAATCACGAAGCCTTGATACAATCGGATGCCCCGTATGGTCAAGAGATGTTTCATGTGCAGCGCCCGTTCCGCCCGCTATACCGTCTAAGAAAAAACCGCCTACGATATTATACGGGTCGCGCAATAAATTGTTATAAACGGAAACACTCGTCGTAGAAGCCGCTACTTTAATTGCAACCGGCACTCTGAATTTAAAGGCGGCATTCATGGAAAGAAACATCTTTTGAACGCTTTCTTCAATGGAATAAAGCCCTTGATGATTCGGAGGCGAAAGCAAATCTGATTTAGGAACGCCTCTTATTTCCTGAATGTGCTTTGCAACTTTTTTAGCAAGTAAAAGACCGCCGTCGCCCGGTTTTGCACCCTGTCCGATTTTGATTAAAATTGCAGCAGGATCTTCCACCATATAAGGCATTGAATTTATTATGCGGTTCCAGCCAAAATGCCCTGAAGCTATTTGCATAATCATGTATTTTAAGTATTTGGATCTCAATAATTTTTCGGGCATTCCTCCTTCGCCCGAACACATTCTGATTGGAATATTATACACTTCGTTAAGATATGCAACGGCAATTGAAACCGCTTCCCACATTCTGGGAGAAAGCGCCCCTATTGACATATCCCCGATAATAACAGGATAAATCCACCTTGTAGCGGCGGTTTTTTTATCTAAGGCGAGATTGCCGGAACTATCCAAAGAAAAAGGCAGCTCCTCGGGCGGCAATACTCTGCCAAAAGGTGCCAGAAGCTCAAATGTGTGTCTGAGCGCGTCAAGACTCGGGTCTGTCATTTGAGAAATTCTGCCGACTTTTATTTTATCAAGCGTTCTTCCTTCCGTATGAAGGTTTGTTCTTCCGCCTCTTTTTGGAGAATCTGCATTTAATGCCCTGTATTTGACATTCATTCTGTTTCTGTCATTGTATACGGGTTTTATTGCGCCATTCGGGCAAACTTTAGAACACATTCCGCATCCTGTACAATTTTTAGATTTTGTAACCACCTGCCTTATAACAGGCACAGTTGTCTGCGAAGTTTCAGGCTCGGGCAGATTTCCGCCTGATAAAACTTTTTTTCTTTTTTGTACATCGGCAGTTATGGCGCCAAAAGTGCAAACAGCAATACAATTGCCGCAAAGAGTGCATTTATTTGAATCATGTTCAATCTGCCAGGTTAAATCCTGTTTATCAATTCCGGTTATATCTATTGTGCCCATCTTTGCACCTTCAAATCATTTCCTACCACAACCGTTTCTCTTTCGTTGGGATAAATATCCGTTTCGTTTTTTCTGTCCGGCAAAATTTCATTTATCCCTGTAACTTCGCTTGTTATAACTACCGTTTTATCATCTTTGCCGACTACAACGGGGCGCAATTTTTTGGAATCGCACGTAACAAAAAGTGTGCCATCCGGCAGAACGCCTATTATTGTGTTCGGCCCGTTTATTTCAAGGTGTGCTAAAGAAGCTTTTATGCGAAGAAGAACTTCAGCATCGGGTCTTTGCCGCATTTCATCAAATTCAAGGGGGGTTATAACATGTTTATAATATTTAAGCGGCCATTTTAAAATTTTATTTACATAATGA